>JAKLLM010000219.1 GCA_023150125.1 Zoogloea sp. | reverse complement strand
GCCGTTGCCCGCCTGGGGCTGAAGGCCCTTTTTGCGCTCTGGCTTCTGGTCGGGATGCTTGGGCGGGTGGTCAGCGACGACCGTTCCTGGCCGGTGGACTGGCGACTGGGGGCGGCGAATTGAATATTTCAGGACCGACTTCGTACTGTGCACGATGAGCCATCCCTGCCACGCCGGGAGTCTCGCCACTCTGCGGTGGGGGCAGACAATCCGGCGGCCATGACATAAAGTCGAGTCGCTCAAGAAGCGGCACGCGGGCAAGCCCGGATCGGCCCGTCAGGCCTCGCCCGGCGATGCGGCAGGGAGCCACGCCCGATGCACGGGCGGCCCTCCCGCGGGCCTGGCGCTAAAGCTCCCGGGCGGCAGGCCGTTTTTCCCCCGGGACGCTGCGCAGATCCAAGACACCGGAGCTGGCCGCTCCGGATTCAGGTGGGATTGTCAGCCGTCGGCACGTCGATCCAGGCGTGCATTTCGTCCAGGCCGGGTCCCATTAACAAACACGCGACACTCGCTCACGCTTTGCAGGTAGGTCCAGATGCCCTCAGTGTTAGGTAGGCTTTCGCTCAGCAGACGTCTGTGGCTGGTGCTGCTCCTGGCGATCGTTCCGCTTGTCATGCTGATGCTCCATGACTACCGGGAAAACCGCGCCAAGGCCGTCGCCGACATGGAACTCCACGCGCGACTGCTGGTGGAGCGGGTGCGGGTTGAAGAAGCCGCGGCACAACGCCAGGTGCGCCAGCTGCTGGTCTCGATGGCCAGGGCCAACGACATGGCCGGCCTCGACCCCGCGGCCTGCAACGCGCTGGCTCAACGCCTGTCCAGGTCGGTCGATGACATTTCCAACCTCGGGGCAGTCACGGCGGACGGCAAGGTCTTCTGCAGTTCGCTGCCCGATGCCCGGCCTGTCGATGTGTCGGATCGCCTCTGGTTTCGTGACGTCCGGACGGCGCCGGGGCTGACGACCGGACAGTTCGTGATCGGCAAGATGTCGGGCAAGCCCGGGATCACCTTTGGCTACCCGCTGCGCGACGAGGCGGGAAACTTCCTGGCGGCCGTCTTTGCGGCCACCAACATCCGCTGGTTCGACCGCCTGACCACCAGCTACCAGTTGCCGGCCGGATGGACCTCGGTCCTGTTCAGCGCCAACGGCGAAGCCATTTCGCACTTCCCCGACCCCGACAGGTGGCGCACCGCCAGGCTGCCGGAGGAGAGCCGGCGGGCGCTGGTGGCGGCGCTCAAGGCAAACGAGCGGCGCGTGCTGATGACCGGGCTGGACGGCGTCGAGCAGCTCTTCGTCCTCGAGCCCGTGAACATCGCCAACGGCGCGCTGATCGTCAGCGTCGCCGCTCCGATACAACAGGTCGTCGCGCAGATCGACCAGGGCCTGTGGCTGCGCTTCGGCCTGCTGGCCGCCACAACCCTGGTCTCGCTGCTGCTGGCGCGCTACCTGCTGCGCCGCTTCGTGGAAAACGGCATCCAGCGGCTGAACACTGCCGCGCAAGGCGTGAGCGCGGGCAACTTCGACACCCGCCTTCCCACGGCCGACCTGCCGCCCGAGTTCGCACGACTCAACGCCAACTTCAACGCGATGGTCCAGGAGCTTCAGCGCAGGGCACGGCAGGCGCACACCGACCAGCTGGCCCTCGAGCAACTGAACCACGACCTCCAGGCGAGAATGGCCGAGCTCGCCCAGAGCGAATCGCGCTACCGCCGGTTCTTCGAGAACAGCAGCTCCGTGATGCTGATCCTCGACCCGCTGGACGGCGCCATCATCGACGCCAACCAGGCGGCGGCCCGCTTCTACGGCTGGTCGCAGCAGGAGCTGCTGACGATGAACGTCTCGCAGATCAACACCCTGAGCCCCGACGCGCTGCGCCAGGAGATGCAGCGGGCCTACGCGACCGAGATGAATCACTTCCGCTTCCGTCATCGTTGCGCCGACGGATCGATCCGCAATGTCGAATCCTTCAGCGGGCCCATCGACATCGGCGATCGCCAGCTGCTGTACTCGATCGTCCATGACGTCACCGAGCGGCACAAGGCCGAGGCCGAACTCCGCAAGCTCTCGATGGCCATCGAACAGAGCCCCGAGAGCATCATGATCACCAACCTCGAAGGCAGGATCGAGTATGTGAATGAAGCCTTCGTGAGGGCGACCGGCTACCAGCGCGAAGAGGTCATCGGCGAGAACCCGAGGCTCCTCCACTCCGGCCAGACGCCCCGGGAAGACTACGCAGCCCTGTGGGCGGCACTCTCGAAAGGGCAGACCTGGAAGGGAGAGTTCATCAACCGGCGCAAGGACGGCAGCGACTACGTGGAGTTCGCGGTGATCAGCCCGGTCTTCGACGTCGACGGGCAGGTGACGCATTACGTCGCGGTGAAGGAAGACATCACCGAGAAGAAACGCCTGGCCGTCGAGCTCGACCATTACCGGGAGCACCTCGAAGAAGTGGTGATGTCGCGGACCGAGGAGCTCGAACAGGCCAAGACCCAGGCCGAGGCGGCCAACCGGGCCAAGAGCGCCTTCCTGGCCAATATGAGCCACGAGATCCGCACCCCGATGAATGCCATCATCGGCGTCTGCCACCTGATGCAGCACCGGCCAGGGCTCAGCGCCGAGGACACCGGATACCTGCACAAGATCGACACTTCGGCCCGCCACCTGCTCACCATCATCAACGACATCCTGGACCTGTCGAAGATCGAATCCGGCCGGCTCGAGCTCGAGAAGGTCGACTTCTCGGTATGCGCCGTGCTCGACCAGGTTCGCTCCATCATCTCCGAGTCGGCCAGGTCGAAGCAGCTCGCGGTGGAGGTCGACTGCGAAGCGGCGCCCCTGTGGGTGCAGGGCGACGTCACGCGCTTCCGCCAGGCGCTGCTGAACCTGGCGAGCAACGCTGTCAAGTTCACCACCAGCGGATCGATCACCATCCGCGCCCGCCTGACAGCCCGGGTGGCCGGCGCGCTCACCATCCGGGCCGAGGTCCAGGATACCGGGATCGGCTTGAGCAAGGACGAGCAGGCCAACCTCTTCCAGAGCTTCGTACAGGCCGACGCATCCACCACCCGCAGGTATGGCGGAACGGGGCTGGGTCTGGCGATCACCCGGCGCCTGGCGGCCCTGATGGGCGGCGAGGCGGGGGTCGACAGCGAGCCTGGCGTCGGCAGCACCTTCTGGTTCAGCCTGACGGTGGAGGAGGGGCGCGGCGATGGCGCAAGCGCGGGCGAGACGCCCGACACCACGCAGCTGGTCGAGAAGCTGCAGGCCTGTGCCGGCCAGGGCCGCATCCTCGTGGTGGACGACGAGGACATCAACCGGGAGGTCGCCATCGAGCTGCTCAAATCGGCGGGCCTGCAGGCCGACACCGCGGCGGATGGCATCGAGGCGGTGGAGAAGGTTCGCGCCGCCGACTACGCGCTGGTGCTCATGGACATGCAGATGCCCCGCCTCGACGGCGTCGAGGCCGCCCGGCAGATCTGCGCCCTCCCGGGGCGGCCGCGCACACGCATCGTCGCGATGACCGCCAACGCCTTCTCCGAAGACCGGGCACGCTGCCTCGCTGCCGGAATGGTGGATTTCATCACCAAGCCCGTCGACCCGCAGATGCTCTACGCCGTGCTCCTCAAGTGGCTGCAAGAGCCCGCGGCACTGGCCGGCGAGCCTCAGGACGTCCATACTGCGCCCGCCACCCGGCTGCCGTGCGCCTCGGCAGAGCTCCAGAGCCTCGCGGCCGGCATGCTTGTCGACGTGGCCTACGCCCTGAGCAACCTGGGTGGCAAGGAAGCGCTCCTGCTGCGGCTCCTCAAGCATTTCGTCCTGACCCACGGCAACGCCATCGACACCCTGACGCGGCATCTCGACGAAGGCGATCGTGTCTCTGCCCGGCGTGTCGCGCACTCCCTCAAGGGGTCGGCGGCCACGCTGGGGATGCGAGCCCTGCGGGAGTCCGCCGCCAGGCTCGAAGCCTTGCTGCTGGCCGATGGAGGCAGCAGCGAACTCGATGGGCTCATGGCCGATCTCGACCAGCGCCTCCGGGAAGTCGTCACGACGCTGCAGCACCTCGGCAGCCAATAAGAACCACAACGGGCCAGCCCACGCCCAGCCCGACCCTACATGAACACGCCTCTCAACAGCCCCGCCACCGACCTCCGCTTTTCCCGCGTCCTCAGCAGCAACCGCGTCTGGCTCGCCGCCGGTCGGCGGGTAAGCATTGCCGGCGAAAGTTTCCGCATCCTCGGCTACATCCCCGAAAGCTGCTTCGGTCAGCAGGCGCACTGGCGCCGGCGGACGAGCGAGGCGCGGGACGCCGCCGAGCACACGATGCTCAAGGCCTGCGCCGGCGAACTCGAACAGGCCCTCGAAGCGGCCATCGTCGAGATCGAGGCCTACCTCGAAACCTGCCGGGCCGAAGGCCTCCAGCCGAACCTGCGCAAGCTGCGCGAAGACTGGGCCAGCGGCGAACTCGATCTCACCCGCGTGGGCAAGGCGCTGCGGCAGTCGGTCGCCGACATGCAGGCCCGGCAGCGCCACCAGGACCTGGCCGAACAGATCGGCCGCAGCGTCCGGCTGTCCGACTACCCGGACACCTTTCCGGCCCGCCGGCGCCCCCGACGCCTGATCGCGGTGCTCGGCCCGACCAACTCGGGCAAGACCCACGACGCCTTCGAACGGCTGGCGACGGCCGCCTCCGGCATCTATCTGGGCCCCTTGCGGCTGCTGGCGCTGGAAGCCTTCACCCGCCTCAACGACGAGTTCGGCGTCAGCGCCTCCCTCATCACCGGCGAGGAGAGGCGCATCGTCGAAGGCAGCCGGGTGACCGCCTCCACCATCGAGATGCTCGACCCGGAGCGGGAAATCGACGTCGCAGTGATCGACGAGATCCAGATGCTCAGCGACCCCGACCGGGGCTGGGCATGGACCCAGGCAGTGGTCGGCGCCAACGCCCGGGAAGTCTGGCTGCTCGGCGCCCTGTCGGCCGAGCCGGCGATCCAGGCCCTGGCGGCCCGGCTCGGCCTGCCGCTCGAAGTCCGCCACAAGACGCGCAAGCACCCGCTTGTGGTTGGCCACGCCCTCGCCAACAATCCCGCCGGCGCCCTGCGCAAGGCGCGCCCGGGCGACGCCTTCATCGTGTTCTCGCGCCGCGACGCCCTCAACCTGCGCGACGACCTGCTGGCCCTCGGCAAGCCGGTGGCCTGCATCTACGGCGCGCTGTCGCCCGAGGTGCGCGAGCGCGAGGCCCGACGCTTCGCCGGGGGCGACGCCGACATCCTGGTTGCCACCGACGCCATCGGGATGGGCCTCAACCTGCCGATCCAGCGCGTGGTGTTCACCGCCGTTCACAAGTACGACGGCGTCCGTCGCGCCGAGCTGCCCCCTGCGCTGCTCCAGCAGATCGGCGGCCGGGCAGGGCGCTTCGGGCACCGGGACGAGGAGGGCGTCGTGGCCGGCCTCACCCCGGCCGAGCACGCCGTGGTCACGGCCCTGATGAAGGCGCCCCAGCCCGCGCTGGCCCCGGCCGGCTTCCAGATCACCCCCGGCAGCGCCTACCTCGAACAGATCGCCGACATGGCCGGCGACCATCGGCTCGAGGCGCTGCTGTCGCTCTTCCTGCTCCACGCCGATTGCGGCGACGGCTTCTTCACGCCCTTCGTGCCCGACGAGCAACTCGCCCGCGCCGCCCAGCTC
>JAKLLM010000218.1 GCA_023150125.1 Zoogloea sp. | reverse complement strand
CCGTCCAGGCGCCGCGCGGAGGTCGCCGGCATCCGGCGTGGGCAAGCCGCGCTGCGCCCCTCTTCCTCGCCACCTCCAACCGGCGTAACATCCGCCCCCCTCGCACCTCCCACGCCCGCCCATGAGTGCCGCTCCCGCCCGCGCCTGCGGAATCGACTTCGGAACCTCCAACTCCACCGTCGGCTGGCTGCGGCCCGGGGTGCCTGCATTGCTCCCCCTGGAAGACGGCAAGCCGACGCTGCCCTCGGCGGTGTTCTTCAACGCCGACGAGGAGAGCACCCACTACGGGCGCGACGCGCTCTCGGAATACCTGGAGGGCTACGAGGGCCGCCTGATGCGCGCCCTCAAGAGCCTGCTGGGCAGCAACCTGATGGAAGGCAGCACCGAGGTAGGCGGCCGGGCGCTGCGCTACAGCGACCTGCTGGCCAGCTTCATCGGCGAGCTCAAGCAGCGGGCCGAGCGCGAGGCCGGGCGGACCTTCGACCAGGCGGTGTTCGGCCGCCCGGTGTTCTTTGTGGACGACAACCCGGCCGCCGACCGCCGCGCCCAGGACACGCTGGAACACATCGCCCGCCAGGTGGGCTTCCGCGAGGTGAGCTTCCAGTTCGAGCCCATCGGCGCGGCGCTGCACTACGAGGCCTCGCTGGCCCACGAAGAGCTGGTGCTGATCGCCGACATCGGCGGCGGCACCGCCGACTTCTCGCTGGTGCGCCTGTCGCCGGAGCGGGCCAGGCACCTCGACCGCCAGAGCGACCTGCTCGGCAACGCCGGCCTCCACGTGGGCGGCACCGACTTCGACCGGGCCCTGTCCCTCGACTGCGTGATGCCGCTGCTGGGCCACAAGGGCCTGATGAAGAGCGGCGCCGAGATCCCGTCGGGGCTGTTCTTCCAGCTCGCCACCTGGCACACCATCAACTTCGCCTACACCCGCCAGGCCTTTGCCGACTTCCAGCACATCTACCGGGACGCCACCGCCAAGCGCGAACTCGACCGCCTGGCCCGACTGATCGGCCAGCGGGAAGGCCACTGGCTGGCGCTGCAGGTGGAACAGGCCAAGATCGAGCTGTCCACCGGGGAGAGCACCCGCCTGCAGCTGGACCGCCTGGAGCCGGGGCTCGTCCACGACATCGGCCGCGAGGATTTCGCCGAGGCCACCCACAACCTGGTGGAGCGGGTCGCCAGAACCGTGGATGAACTCCTGACCCAGGCCGGCGTAGCCCGGGAGCGCGTCGACAGCCTGTATTTCACCGGCGGCGCCAGCGGCGTGCCCCAGCTGCGGGCACGCATCGCCGCCGAGCTGCCGCGGGCCCGCTGCGTGGAGGGCGACCTGTTCGGCAGCATCGGCGCCGGCCTCGCGGTGGAGGCGGCACGGCGCTATGGCTGATCAGAGCCCGTCCGGCCGCCGGGTGACGACCGTGCGGTTGCGGCCGGCGCGCTTGGCTTCGTAGAGCCCCAGGTCGGCCCGGGCCAGGCTGTCTTCGAGGCCGCAGCCGGACGCGTCGGCCAGGCCCAGGCTGAAGGTGACGGCCAGGCGGCGCCCGTCGGCCAGCACGGGAGGGCTCTCGAGCAGGCGGGCACGCAGGCGCTCGCCGAGCAGCAGCGCCTCGTCGGGGGTGGTTTCGGGGAACACGAAGGCAAACTCCTCGCCACCATAGCGGCACACCCGGTCGGTCTGGCGCAGCGTGTCGCCGAGGAGCCTGGCGAAAGTCTGCAGCACGTGGTCGCCCGCCGCGTGGCCAAGGGTGTCGTTGACCTGCTTGAAGTGGTCGAGGTCGGCGATGCCGACGGTGATCGGCCGGCCGTAGCGGGCCGCCCGCGCCATCTCGTCGGCGGCCAGGCCCATGAAGTGATGCCGGTTGAAGAGGCCGGTGAGCCCGTCGGTGGTGGCCAGGCGCTCCAGGCGCAGGCGTACCTCGTCGTTCTCGCGCAGCGTGGCATGGAAGCGGACGATGGCGTCCTCGACGGCGCGGATCTCGGCCATCGGCTCGGGCGGGAAGGCCGGCTCCGGCCCCCGCGCGTCGAGGGCCGACAGCACCTGCCGGATCCGCTGCAGCGGGCGGATCAGGTAGCGCCGCACGACGACCAGGAAGGCCGCCATGAAGCCCGCCATCAGGGCCAGGTTGAAGAGCAGCTTGTAGCTCGCCTGTTCCATCTCGCCGGACATGCGGACCAGCTCGCGGCTCATCCGCTTCCCGCCCTCCACCGACAGGTCGTCGGCCATCAGCCGCAGGCGGCTGGAAAGCGCCTCCCAGGCCCGCATGTCGGCCGGCGTCGCCGGGGATTCGACCTTCTGCAGGAAGCGCTCGACCTCGACCGCCAGCCCGGCGGTACGCGGGTCATCCGCCATGCCCGGCTGGGCCGACAGCATGTGCACAAGAAACAGCGCGTCCTGGCGCCCGGCCGGGCTGGGCGCCGTCAGGACACGCTGGCCCTCGAGGCGCAGCTGCTCGAGATTGCGGCCGAGGCGCTGGCGCTCGATCGTCCACGGCACCGTCTCGCCCTGCAGCCGGCCCGCCGCCACGCCGACCGCGTAGAGGTCGACCGCCAGCCAGCCGACCCCGCCCACCGCGATCACCGCGAAGACACAGGTGAGCGCCAGCAGCACACGCCCGGCCCGCCAGGTTCGATGCGCATCAGCGGGCTTGGCGGGGGTCGTCACTGGAGCCGGAAAGGTATGAAGCGGGTGTTGATGCGATCGAAACGGCCGTCGCGCTTGATCTCGTCGATGGCCTCGTTGAGCTTGTCGAGCAGCGCTCGATCACGCGGATTGACCCCCAGCGCGGCGTCGCCGGCGAGTTCCGGGTACTGGACCACGGTGCTGGAGAGCCCCTGGGCGAGCGTGCGGGGATCCTGCCGCAGGGCGACGGCGTTGGCCATCGGCAGCAGGGCGGCCTCGGCCCGCCCGGCGGAGAGGGCGCCAAAGATGGCCTCGTGGTTGTCGAAGGGCTGGATCGGCCAAGCGTGGGCCTGGGCGTAGCGGGCCTGGATGCTGCCCTTCACGACGGCGACGCGGGCCTCGCCGGGCTTGATGCCGGGCCGGGCGAACCAGACGCTGATCGAGCGGTAATAGGGCTTGGTGAGCAGGATCCGGGCCCGGCGCTCGGGGGTGACCAGCAGGCTCACGGCGGCGAAGTCAACCTCGCCGTCGGCCAGGGCGTCGACCACCCGGTCGAGGGTGAGCACAACCGTCTCGCAGCGGGCCGCCATTTCCTTGCACAGCTCCCGCATGATCTCGACATTGAAGCCGGTCAGCGCGCCGGAGGCTTCGAGGTAGGACATGGGAGGCGAATGGTGGATCACCCCGACCTTCAGCACGCGCTCTGCCCCGTGGGCCAGGCCGACGACCGCCACCAGGCAAAAGACGGACAAGCACCGGAAGATCGTTTTCGCCACCCTGGGCTCCCTGCAGCACGCACGGGTGGATTCTACATGCCTACGCCATCAAGAACGCCGCGGCGGCCACCATAAGGCCCCGGAAACGCCCGGCTTCGTTGCATTTAGGCCCGCATGCCGACCGAGCGCTCGATGACGAAGCGCCCGAAGCGGGCAAGAATGGCCGCGGCCGCCGGGGTGTCGGTGACCGTCCGGGCCAGCGCCTCGGGGTCGGCGCCGTCATTGCGCAGCGCGTCGGCCAGATGCCGGATGTAGCCGCGCATCGCGAAGGCGTCGAACTCCGGGTGGAACTGCACGCCCCAGGCCGCCTCGCCGAAGCGGAAGGCGTGGTGGGGTTCGAAGTCGTTGTGGGCCAGGCACTCGGCCCCGGGAGGCAGGCGCACGGCAGTCTGGCGGTGGACGGCCTGGGCGTGGAAGACCTCCGGCAGCTCGGCAAACAGCGGGTCGGCAACGGCGGCCGGCGTCTTGCGGACCGCCACCGTCCCGATCTCGATGCCCTCGGGGTGCCAGTCGGCCGCGCCGCCCAGGGCGTGGGCCAGCAGCTGGTGGCCGTAGCAGATGCCCAGCACGGGCCGGCCCGCGGCCACCACCCGGGCCAGCCAGCGCGCGGTGTCCTCGCTCCAGGCGGCCCGGTCGGTCACCATGGCACGGGAGCCGGTGATGACGGCGGCGGATATCTCGCCCGGGTCGGGCAGGCGCTGTGCATCAAGACGGGGATCGATGATCCGTACCGGTGCATTGCCCAGCGCCGCGGCGATCCAGGTTTCGAAGCCGCCCCTGCAGGCAGCCAGATCGGGAATGGTGTCGCCAAGCTTGACGATGAGCAGGGGTAGCACTTTCGGTGTCTCCGGGTGGTTCAGGCAATTCTGCAGCGAGGGTGGGCGGGCGCGCCGTTAAATGTTGAACGGATGCGCTGCGAATCGGCTCAGCCCGCATGAGCATGGGAAAGCAGGTCATGTGCCAGCCGGGACGGAACGACGGATAAAAAAAGGGGTCGTCCTTCGACGACCCCAACTCCCTCGACAGGAACCCGCCCACAGGACGGGTCTCCCTCCCCATCGAACGAAACCTTTGCAGGTCCGCAGGGCGGGAAGAACGCCCGGCGGACCGTCGGTGCTGCTTACTCGAACTCGATGATGACTTCGTCGACGGCCAGGCTGTCACCGGCGGAGGCCACGATCTTCTTGACCTTGCAGTCCTGCTCGGCCTTGAGGATGTTTTCCATCTTCATCGCCTCGATGACCGCCAGCTTCTCGCCGGCCTTCACTTCCTGGCCGACCTGGACGGAAACCTCGCGCAGCAGGCCCGGCATCGGGGACAGCAGGAACTTGGAGAGGTCGGGCGGCAGCTTCTCGGGCATCAGGGCCAGCAGCTCGGCGGCACGGGCGCTCATCACCATGAAGTCGGCGCGGGTGCCCCAGTGGAACAGGCTGTACTTGGTCTTGTGGCGCTCGACCTGCAGGGTGAAGGGCTCGCCGTTGCAGGTGCCGTTGAAGAGCGATTCGCCGAGCTTCCAGTCGGACTTGAGCTCGTATTGCTCGCCCTTGTACTCGACATGGTAGCCGCCGGGGATCGGGCGGGCGGTGACCGGGTGGTTCTCGTTGCCGTCCTTGTTCAGGCGGATGACCATCCAGTGGTCGCCGACCAGGCGCTCGTGGCCCTGCAGCTGGCCGGAGATCGAGGCGGAACGGTCGGTGAAGGCGCGGTAGACGTAGGCGGCAACCGAAACCAGCAGCGCCGGATCATCGTGCGGCACCATCGAGGCGTCGAAGCCCGTCGGGTAGTGCTTGGGGATGAAGCCGGTGTCGAAGATGCCGGAATGGAAGACCGGGTGCTGCATCAGCGCGGCCTGGAACGGGATGTTCGAGGAGATGCCACGGATCACGAAGCCGTTGAGGGCGTCGCGCATGCGGGCGATGGCCTGCTCGCGGGTGGCGCCGTGGACGATCAGCTTGGCGATCATCGAGTCGTAGAACATCGAGATCTCGCCGCCGTCGTACACGCCGGTGTCGACGCGAACCTGGCCCGGCACTTCTGCCGGCGGCTGGAACTTGACCAGGCGGCCGGTGGAGGGCAGGAAGCCGCGGAACGGGTCTTCGGCGTTGATGCGGCATTCCATCGCCCAGCCGTCGATGCCGACGTCGGCCTGGCTGAGCGGCAGCTTCTCGCCGTAGGCGACGCGGATCATCTGCTCGACGAGATCCAGCCCGGTGATGAGCTCGGTGACCGGGTGCTCGACCTGCAGGCGGGTGTTCATCTCGAGGAAGTAGAACTCCTTGGTCGCGCCGCTGACCACGAACT
>JAKLLM010000217.1 GCA_023150125.1 Zoogloea sp. | reverse complement strand
CGAAGGCCTCGCCCCGTTGATCGCCCTCGAGATCTGGCGCATCGTCAAGGAAATCCGCAAGACCGGCATCGCCACCATGATCGTCGACAAGAACCACTCGGCCGTCACCAGCATCTGCGACCGGGCGATGATCCTGGTGAAGGGCGAAGTCGTCTTCGACGGCAGCAGCGAGGAGGTGCGCGAAGACCCCGGCCTGATCCAGAAACACCTCGGCGTCTAAGGAAAGGAGCCCGCCATGAAGCAATCCCTGCGCATCATCCACGCCGAGCACCGGGCCCTGGCGGCCATGCTGAACGGCCTGCGCCAGCTCGTCGAGGGCATCGACAAGGGGCGCCTCAAGCCCGACTTCGGGCTGTTCCGGAAGATGATCGAGTACATCGACAAGGTGCCCGAGAAAGTGCACCACCCGAAGGAAGACCAATACCTCTTCGCCCGCCTGCGCCTGCGCTGCCCCGAGGCCGTACCGGTGATCGAGCGGCTGGAGGCCGAGCACCGGGTGGGCGACGCCCGCATCCGCGCCCTCGAGGCGGCGCTGGAAGCCTACGAGCGCACCGGCGCGGCCGGGTTTGCCGGCTTCCAGGCGGCGGTGATCGCGTACATCGAAGCCGAGTGGCGGCACATGAACGCCGAGGAGCACGAGATCTTCCCCCTCGCCGAGCGGGACCTCGCGCCCGACGACTGGGCCGCCATCGACGCCGCCTTCCTCGCCAACGACAACCCCTGGAGCGGCCCGGCGGGGGCGTACGAGCGGCTCTTCTCGCAGATCGTGAACATCGCCCCGGCGCCGGTGGGGCTCGGGCCGGGGTGAGGGGCCCACCGGCGGTGGCGGGCCAGGCAGCCCGGACCCGCCGGCCACCCCTGGGGGAAGCCCGCTGTTACCGGAAAAAGTCGGGGTGATATACTCGCGGGCTGAAAAATTCCGCCTTACCCGGTGTTGCGCATGCAACTCTTCGCCCTCGGACTCAACCATCATACCGCGCCCGTCGCCATCCGCGAGCAGGTGGCCTTTCGGCCTGAACTGCTGACGCAGGCGCTGGGCGATCTGGTGCGGGCCAAGCCGGTCAAGGAGGCGGCGATCCTCTCCACCTGCAACCGCACCGAACTCTACTTCGCCACCGAGCACCCGCAGCACGCCGCCGACTGGTTCGCCGAGTACCACCGGGTAGCGCTGCAGGATCTGTCGCCCTACCTCTACACCTTCCCCCAGCGCGACGCCATCCGGCATGTCTTCCGGGTGGCCAGCGGGCTCGACTCGATGGTCATCGGTGAGCCGCAGATCCTCGGCCAGGTGAAGGACGCGGTGCGCCACGCCGAGCAGGCCGGCACCCTCGGCTCCACGCTGCACAAGCTCTTCCAGCGCAGCTTCTCGGTGGCCAAGGAGGTGCGTTCCACCACCGCCATCGGCGCCAACATCGTGTCGATGGCCGCGGCGGCGGTGCATCTGTCCGAACGCATCTTCGAGAGCGTGCGCGACCAGCGCGTGCTCTTCATCGGCGCCGGCGAGATGATCGAGCTGTGCGCCGCCCACTTCTGCGGCGAGCAGCCGCGCAAGGTGACCATTGCCAACCGCACCGCGGCCCGGGCCGAGGCGCTGGCCGCCCGCTTCGGCGCCGACGTGATCCGCCTCGACCAGGTGGCCGAGGTGCTGGCCGGCTACGACATCGTCGTCTCGTGCACCGGCAGCCCGCTGCCGATCATCGGCCTCGGCATGGTCGAGCGCGCCCTCAAGGCCCGCCGCCACCGCCCGATGGTGATGGTCGACCTGGCCGTGCCGCGCGACATCGAGGCCGAAGTGGCCGCGTCGGGCGACGTGTTTTTGTACACCGTCGACGACCTCGCCAAGGTCGTCGACTCCGGCCTCGAATCCCGCCAGGCGGCGGTGATCGAAGCCGAGGGCATCATCGACGAGCGGGTCGACGGCTTCCTGCACTGGCTCGACAGCCGCGGCACGGTGCCCACCATCCGCGCCCTGCGCGAGCACGCCGACCTGCTCCGCCGCGCCGAAGTCGAGCGCGCCACCCGCCTGCTGGCCAAGGGCGAAGACCCCCACAAGGTGCTCGAAGCCCTCAGCCAGGGCCTCACCAACAAGCTCCTCCACGCCCCCACGCGCTTCCTCAACGACGCCGAGGGCGAACTGCACGGCGACTGCGCCGAGCTGGTGCAGCGCCTCTTCAACCTCCACCGCGACCACTAGCCTGCCGGGCCGGGGTCTGCCTTGCCCGCCCGCGCGGGCCCTCATCCCATGAAACAGCGCATCCGCGACAAGCTGGACAATCTCGCCGACCGTCTGCAGGAGCTCGACCGCCTGCTCGCCACCAGCGAAGCGGCCAGCGACATGGACAACTACCGCAAGCTCACCCGCGAGCACGCCGAGATCACGCCGGTGGTCGGCCTCTACCGCGACTGGTGCCGGGCGCTGGAGGACGAGGCCACCGCCCGCGAGCTCCTCGCCGACCCGGAGATGAAGGAGCTCGCCGCCGCCGAGCTCGACGCCGCCCTGGAAGTCCAGGCCCGCATCGACGCCGAGCTGCAGACGGCGCTGCTGCCCCGCGACCCCAACGACGAGCGCAACCTCTTCCTCGAGATCCGCGCCGGCACCGGCGGCGACGAGGCGGCCCTGTTCGCCGGCGACCTCTTGCGCATGTACACCCGCTACGCCGAGCGCCAGGGCTGGCGCGTCGAGATCATCTCGGCCAGCGATTCCGAGCTCGGCGGCTACAAGGAGGCCATCGTCCGCGTGGCGGGCCACGGCGCCTACAGCAAGCTCAAGTTCGAGTCCGGCGGCCACCGGGTGCAGCGCGTGCCGGCCACCGAGACCCAGGGCCGCATCCACACTTCGGCGTGCACCGTGGCGGTGATGCCCGAGGCCGACGAGGTGGGCGACGTGGAGCTCAACCCCGCCGACCTGCGCATCGACACCTTCCGCGCCTCCGGCGCCGGCGGCCAGCACATCAACAAGACCGACTCGGCGGTGCGCATCACCCACCTCCCCACCGGCATCGTCGCCGAGTGCCAGGACGGCCGCTCCCAGCACCAGAACAAGGCCTCGGCGCTGCGCGTGCTGGCGGCCCGCATCAAGGACATCCAGGTGCGCGAGCAGCAGGCGAAAGAGGCAGCCACCCGCAAGAGCCTGGTCGGCAGCGGCGACCGCTCCGAGCGCATCCGCACCTACAACTTCCCCCAGGGCCGGCTCACCGACCACCGCATCAACCTCACCCTCTACAAGCTCGACGCGGTGATGCAGGGCGACCTCGACGAAGTCGTCGCGGCCCTCACCGCCGAGCACCAGGCCGAACTGCTCGCCCAGCTCGCCGACGAGAATGGCTGAGCTGCCGGCCAGCCTCGGCGAGGCGCTGGCCGCCGCGCGCGGGCGCATCCCGGCCAGCGAGGCGCGGATGTTCCTGCGCGAAGTCACCGGCTGCAGCGCGGCCCAGGTCGCGGCCTACCCGGAGCGTGCGCTCAGTGCCGAACAGGCTGCCCGCTATGCCGGGCTGCTCGAACGCCGCGCCGCCGGCGAGCCGGTGGCCTACCTGCTCGGCGAGCGGGAGTTCTACGGCCGCAGCTTCCGCGTCTCGCCGGCGGTGCTGATCCCCCGGCCCGAGACCGAGCTGATCGTCGACCTCGTGAAGGCCCGCGTCGCGCCCAGCACGGCGCCAGCCGTCCTCGACCTGGGCACCGGAAGCGGCGCGCTTGCCGTCACGCTGGCCCTCGAGATCCCGGCGGCGCGGGTCACCGCGGTCGACCTGTCGCCCGCCGCGCTGGAGGTCGCCCGGGGCAACGCCGCGGCCCTCGGGGCGCAGGTGAGCTTTGTCGAGAGCGACTGGTTTGCCGCAGTCGGCGCCGAGCGCTTCGAGATCATCGTCAGCAACCCGCCCTACATCGTCGACGACGACCCGCACCTGGCCGAAGGCGACGTGCGCTTCGAGCCGCGTTCGGCCCTCGCCTCGGGCCGCAGTGGGCTGGACGACCTCACCCGGATCACCGCCGCCGCGCCGGCCTTCCTGGCGCCGGGCGGCTGGCTGCTGATGGAGCACGGCTACGACCAGGCCGAGGCGGTGCGTGCGCTGCTCGGCGCTGCGGGCTTCGTGGCGGTGGAATCGGCCCGCGACCTGGCCGGCATCGAGCGGGTCAGCCTGGGCCAGCTACCCCGTCCGTGGTGTTGACGCGGGCGCCCGGCAAGCCTAGACTTTCCCGACTGAATTGCTCAACTATTAGCGAGATCACGATGGACGTTCAAAAGATCATTCACGAACAGGTCACCTCCAACCCGGTGGTGCTGTACATGAAGGGCACCCCCCAGATGCCGCGTTGCGGCTTCTCCTCCACCGCCGTGCAGATCCTGCAGGCCTGCGGTGCCCGCGAAGTGCTGGCCGTGGATGTGCTGGCCGACGAAAACATCCGCCAGGGCATCAAGCAGTACGCCAACTGGCCGACCATCCCCCAGCTCTACATCAAGGGCGAGTTCATCGGCGGCTCCGACATCATGCGTGAGATGTACGAGTCCGGCGAGCTGCGCCAGATGCTGGCCGAGCTGGCCTGAGCGTTCCTGCGCTACCCCCAAGAAAAGCAGCTTCGGCTGCTTTTTTTGCGTCTGCCGTCCGAGGGGCTCAGCCCGTGCCCAGCGCCTGCCGGAGGGCCAGGCCCAGCGCGACGAGGGTCAGCACCAGCGTCGAAGCCTGCCAGAACAGCACCGGGTTGCGCTCGATCAGCGGCGGCGTGCGCTGGCTGCGAAACTGTTGCCCCGGCGCCCGCAGGTCGTGGACGAACTCCGAGATCACCGCCTGGCGCCGGGCTGGGTCGGCCTGCAGGGCCTTGGCGAGCACCGCGTCGAGCCACGCGGGCAGGTCGGGGCGGTGGTGGCGCAGGGGAATGTAGCGCAGCCGGCGCAGGTCGGCCGGCGCACGCGCCCGGGCGAGGTCCAGCCCATAGGGCAGCTGCCCGCCGAGCATCCGGTAGGTGACGACGGCCAGCGAGAACAGGTCGGACCGGGGGCTGCCGCCCTGGCCGAGCAGGTATTCCGGGGCCGCGTACTGCAGCGCGCCGGGCACCGGGTCGGCGGCGGCGTAGCCCTGCATCTCGTCGAGCCCGGCCACGTGCACGGTGGCGAGGTCGATGAGCTTGACGGTGCCCTGCCCGTCGATCATCACGTTTTCGGGGCGCAGGTCCTGGTGCAGCATCTCGCGCCGGTGCAGGGCCTGCAGGCCCTGGGCAATCTGCTCGACGATGGCGCGCACGCTCGCCAGCGAGGGCTCCGGGTTGTCGGCCATCCACTGGGCGAGGGTCTGGCCGTCGATGTATTCCATCGCCACGTAGAGGTGGGTGCGCCGACGCTCGCCGGGCCAGGCCTTGATGACGTGGGGGCTGTCCACCCGGCGGGCCACCCATTCCTCCAGCACGAAGCCGTCGAGGTAGGCGCTGTCCTCGCGGCGCTCGACCGACGGTGTCTTCAGCACCACCGGCCGGCCGGTGGCCGTGTCGGCGGCCAGATAAACATGGCTGCGGGCGCTCTGCTGCAGCTCGCGCACGATGCTGAAGCCTTCGAACTCGCCCCGCGGGGCAAGCGGTGGCGGCAGCGCGAGGCCGTCCCGGCGCAGTTGCGGGTGGGGCGCGCCGCCGCCTGGCAGGGCGTCGATGCGCAGGAGGTGCAGGGTCGCGTCGTCGTTGCTGCCGCGGGCCCGGGCCTGGCCGGCGAGCCACGCGGCGGCGGCGCCGAGGTC
>JAKLLM010000216.1 GCA_023150125.1 Zoogloea sp. | reverse complement strand
AGCTCTTCCCGTGCTCCGACGTCGATATGCTGTTCCTCCTCGAAACGCACCCCGACGACGACACCACCGAACGCCTGACCCAGATGATCGGGCTGTTCTGGGACATCGGGCTCGACATCGGCCACAGCGTGCGAACCGTGGCCGAATGCCTCGAAGAGGCCGGCCGCGACATCACCGTACTCACCAACCTGCTCGAGGCACGCCTCGTCGGCGGCAACGCCCGCCTGTTCGGCACCTTCGAAGCGGCACTGCGCACCCTCGTCGATCCCGGCCAGTTCTTCAAGGCCAAGCGCCTCGAGCAGGACCAGCGCTACACCCGCCACGACGACACGCCCTACTCCCTCGAGCCCAACTGCAAGGAAAGCCCCGGTGGCCTGCGCGACCTGCAGCTGATCGGCTGGATCAGCCGCGCCGCCGGCTTCGGCACCCACTGGCGCGACCTCGCCCGGCACCAGCTCATCACCCCCGACGAGGCCACCGAACTGCGCGAGCTCGAGCGCTTCCTGCAGCACGTGCGGATCCGCCTGCACCACCTCACCGGCCGTCGCGAGGACCGCCTGCTGTTCGACCACCAGGAAACCCTCGCCCGCCTGTTCGGCTGCGAGGCCACCGAAGCCCGCCGGGCCTCGGAGGTCTTCATGCAGGAGTACTACCGCACGGCCAAGAAGGTCACCCAGCTCAACACCATCCTGATGCTCAACTTCGGGGTCGAGTTCTTCCCCAATCGCTACCCGGTGGCGATCAACATCAACGAACGCTTCCAGTGCGTGCGCGAGCTCCTCGACGTGCGCGACGAGGGCGTCTTCGAGCGCCACCCGAGCGCGGTGCTCGAATGCTTCCTGCTCCTGCAGCAGCGCTCCGAGCTCAAGGGCATGACCGCCCGCACCCTGCGCGCCCTGTGGCACGGCCGCAAGCTGATCAACGCCGACTTTCGCCACGACCCGGCCAACCGCGCGCTGTTCCTGCGCCTGCTGCAGCAGAAGCGCGGTGTCGTCCAGGAAATGCGGCGGATGAACCAGTACAGCATCCTCAGCTTCTACCTGCCCGCCTGGCGGCGCATCGTCGGCCAGATGCAGCACGACCTGTTCCATGTGTACACCGTCGACCAGCACATCATGCAGGTGCTGCGCAACGTGCGCCGCCTGATGGTCGCCGAGCACGCCCACGAATACCCGCTGATGACGCGCCTCGCGACCAGCTTCGAAAAGCCCTGGCTGATCTACATCGCGGCAATCTTCCACGACATCGCCAAGGGGCGCGGCGGCGACCACTCCAAGCTCGGCATGAAGGACGCGCGCGACTTCTGCGTCGCCCACGGCCTCGACGAGACCGACACCGAACTCGTCGAATGGCTTGTCGGCCAGCACCTCTCGATGTCCAACGTGGCCCAGAAGCAGGACCTCTCCGACCTCGACGTCATCCAGCGCTTCGCCACCCTCGTCAAGACCGAGCGGCGGCTCACCGCCCTCTACATCCTCACCCACGCCGACATCCGCGGCACCAGCCCCAAGGTGTGGAACGGCTGGAAGGGCAAGCTCCTCGAAGACCTCTTCTTCGCCACCCAGCGCCTGCTGCGCGGCGCCACGCCCCAGCAGGCCCTCGGCACCCCGATCCGCCAGGACGACGCCCGCAACCTGCTGCGCTACTACGGCCTGCGCCCGGCCACCGAAGACACCCTGTGGGCCCAGCTCGACACCGTGTACTTCCTGCGCCACGACCCCGAGGAGATCGCCTGGCACACGCGCATGCTCTACTACCGCGTCGAGACCGACGAACCGGTGGTCAAGGCCCGCCCCAGCCAGAGCAGCGAAGGCCTGCAGGTGATGGTTTACATGCGCGACAGCCGCGACCTCTTCATGCGCCTGTGCGGCTTCTTTGCGCGGCTCGGCTTCAGCATCGCCGACGCCAAGATCCACACCACCCGCAACGGCTACGCCCTCGACAGCTTCGTGCTCCTCGACCCCGGCCAGGAGATCCACTACCGCGACCTCATCAACCTCCTCGAGCACGACCTCGGCGAACGCCTCAAGAGCGACGCCCCCGCCGACCGCCCCGCCGGCGGCCGCCTGCCCCGCGAGGTGAAGCACTTCCCGATCACCCCGACGGTGAGCATCCGCCCCGACGAGCGCGGCCAGCACTTCATCATGTCGGTCACCGCCGCCGACCGCCCCGGGCTGCTCTTCGGCATCGCCGAGACCCTGGTGCACCACGGCATCAACCTGCACACCGCCAAGATCGCCACCCTCGGCGCGCGCATCGAGGACACCTTCCTGATCAGCGGCCCGAACCTCGGCCAGGACTCACAGATCCTGCGGGTCGAAACCGAGCTGCTCGAACAACTGGCCGTCTGAGGCACGCCGGGGCCCGTGCCCTGGCAGCAGCGTCAGTCGTCGGCCACCGAGCCGTCCGGAAACAGCACGTCGGTGAAGCCGAAGCGCGAGAAATCACGCACCCGCATGGGGTACAGGATGCCGTCCAGGTGGTCGCACTCGTGCTGCACCACGCGGGCATGAAAGCCCGTCGCGATGCGATCGATCGGCTTGCCGGCGGCGTCGAAGCCGGTATAGCGCAGCTGCGTCCAGCGCGGCACCCAGCCGCGCAGGCCGGGCACCGACAGGCAGCCCTCCCAGCCGCCCTCCTCGTCCGACCCCAGCGGCGTCAGCTCGGGGTTGATCAGCACCGTCTCGGGCACCGCCGAGGCGTCCGGGTAGCGCGGGCTCGCCCCGCCGCCGAAGATCACAACCCGCAGATCGACGCCGATCTGGGGTGCCGCCAGCCCGGCCCCCGACAGCGCCGCCATCGTGTCGCGCATGTCGGCCAGCAGCGCCGCCAGCGCCGGCGTCCCGAAGGCCTCCACCGGCCGCGCGCGCCGCATGAGGCGCAGGTCGCCCATGCGCAGGACGTCGCGGATCATACGGAGCAGAGATGGTCGAGCACCTTGCGGACCCGGCCCATCGCCTCGTGGAGCACCGTCTCGATGCTGTCGAAGCAGATCCGCGCCGAGCTGTCGGCGCGGCCCGCCGCGTAGTTGGCCACCACGTTGATCGCCGCGTAGGGGATGCCGAGCTCACGGGCCAGGGCCGCCTCGGGCATGCCGGTCATGCCGACCACGTCGGCGCCGTCGCGCTCCAGGCGGTTGATCTCGGCCGCCGTCTCGAGCCGCGGCCCCTGGGTGGCCGCATACACGGCCCCGTCGAAGATCTTCTCGCCCGCCGCCGCAGCGGCGGCCAGGATGCGCGCACGCACGACCGCGTCGTAGGGCTCGGTGAAGTCGATATGCACCACCGGCTCGTCCGTGCCTTCATGGAAGCTGCTCTTGCGGCCCCAGGTGTAGTCGATGATCTGGTCGGGCACCACCAGCGTGCCGGGGCACAGGTCGGCGCGGATGCCGCCCACCGAGGCCACCGAGATGATCATCTCCGCGCCCGCCTCCTTGAGCGCCCACAGGTTGGCCTGGTAGTTCACCCGATGCGGCGGGATCGTGTGGCCATAGCCGTGGCGGGCCAGGAAGACCACCGGATGCTCGCACAGCTGGCCGAAGGTCAGCGCCCCCGAAGGCTCGCCGTAAGGGGTGCGCACCACCTCACGACGGATCACGTTCAGGTTTGCCAGTTGGGTCAAACCGCTACCGCCAATAATCGCCAGCATGCCGGGCTACTCCTCGAAAGCCGAATCGGGCGCGAATCTTAGCACGCAGGCCCACCCACGCTCGTGATGCTGCGTTGCGCAAAGACGTGCTAAAATTTTGGGTTTACAAGTACTTCCGGTATCCAACCCCATGTCCCGCGCCATCCGCAACATTGCAATCATCGCCCACGTCGACCACGGCAAGACCACCCTCGTCGACCAGCTCCTGCGCCAATCCGGCACCTTCCGTGAAAATCAGCAGGTCAGCGAACGCATCATGGACTCGGGGGATATCGAAAAAGAACGCGGCATCACCATCCTGTCCAAGAACTGCGCCATCCAGTACGGCGAGACCCACATCAACATCGTCGACACCCCGGGCCACGCTGACTTCGGCGGCGAGGTCGAGCGCGTGCTCTCCATGGTCGACAGCGTGCTGCTGCTGGTCGACTCGGTCGAAGGCCCGATGCCCCAGACCCGCTTCGTGACCCGCAAGGCGCTGGCCCTCGGCCTCAAGCCGATCGTCGTGATCAACAAGATCGACCGTCCGGGCGCCCGCCCCGACTGGGTCATCAACCACACCTTCGATCTCTTCGACAAGCTCGGCGCCACCGACGAGCAGCTCGACTTCCCGATCATCTACGCCTCCGGCCTCAACGGCTTCGCAATGGAGAACCTCGAGGACGAGCGCACCGACATGCGCCCGCTGTTCGAAGCCATCCTCAAGCACGTGCCGGCCCCCGAGGTCGACGCCGACGGCCCGCTGCAGATGCAGGTCTGCTCCCTCGACTACTCCACCTACATGGGCCAGATCGGCATCGGCCGCATCAAGCGCGGCCGCATCAAGCCCAACCAGGAAGTCGTGGTGATGTATGGCGACGAGAACCGCGGCAAGGGCAAGGTCTCGCAGATCCTCACCTTCAAGGGCCTTGAGCGCTCCCCCGCCGAAGTCGCCGAAGCCGGCGACATCGTGCTGGTGGCCGGCATCCAGCAGGTCAACATCGGCGTCACCCTGTGCGACCCCGAGTGCCTCGAGGGCATGACCCCGATCGCCGTCGACGAGCCCACCCTCACGATGAACTTCATGGTCAACAGCTCCCCGCTGGCCGGCCGTGAAGGCAAGTTCGTCACCAGCCGCCAGATCCGCGAGCGCCTCGAGAAAGAGCTGCTCAAGAACGTCGCGCTGCGCGTCAACTTCACCAGCGACTCCGACACCTTCGAAGTCTCCGGCCGCGGCGAACTGCACCTCACCATCCTCCTCGAGAACATGCGCCGCGAAGGCTACGAGCTGGCCGTCGGCCGCCCGCGCGTGGTGTTCAAGGAGATCGACGGCGTCAAGTGCGAGCCCTACGAGATGCTCACCGTCGACGTCGAAGAAGAGCACCAGGGCGGCGTGATGGAAGAGCTCGGCCGCCGCCGTGGCGAGCTCCAGGACATGGCGCCGGACGGCAAGGGCCGCGTGCGTCTCGAGTACCGCATCCCGGCCCGTGGCCTGATCGGCTTCCAGGGCGAGTTCCTCACCATGACCCGCGGCACCGGCCTCGCCAGCCACGTCTTCGACGACTACGGCCCGATGGCCGGCACGATGGCCGAGCGCCGCAACGGCGTGCTGATCTCCCAGAACGACGGCGAGGCCGTGGCCTACGCCCTGTGGAACCTGCAGGACCGCGGCCGCATGTTCGTGAGCCCGGGCGATGCGCTGTACGAAGGCATGATCATCGGCATCCACACCCGCGACAACGACCTGGTGGTGAACCCGATCAAGGGCAAGCAGCTCACCAACGTCCGCGCCTCGGGCACCGACGAAGCCGTGCGCCTGATCAACCCGATCCAGCTGACCCTCGAGTCCGCCATCGAGTTCATCGCCGACGACGAGATCGTCGAGATCACCCCGAAGAACATCCGCCTGCGCAAGCGCTTCCTCAAGGAACACGACCGCAAGCGCGCGGCCCGCGAAGAGGCTTGATAGGCATCACCGGCGGGGCTGCGGCCTCGCCACCCTGCAAAAGCGCGGCCCTCGGGTCGCGCTTTTTTTCGTCTGTCGGGGGGCTTTCGTGGGAGCGATGGAAGATTGCCCACCGGCGAGGAAAG
>JAKLLM010000215.1 GCA_023150125.1 Zoogloea sp. | reverse complement strand
CGGCGTAGGCGATCTCGAAGCTGCCCATCGTGGCCCCGTCGTCGCTGATCAGGACGAAGCGCTTCACCGTCTCGAGCTCGTCCTTGATGATCGCCAGCATCGGGATGAACTCGGCGTTGACGAGCAGCACGTCGGCCCGGGCGTGGTTGAGCGTGTACAAAATCTGCTCGGGCGACAGGCGCACGTTCACCGTCTGCAGCACGGCGCCCATCATCGGCACCGCGAAGAAGGCCTCCAGGTAGCGATGGCTGTCCCAGTCCATCACCGCCACCGTGCTGCCCGGCCCGACGCCGAGCCCCGCCAGCGCATTGGCCAGCCGGTTCAGGCGCGCCAAGAACTGGCGGTAGCTGTGGCGCTGCCGGTCGCGATAGACGATTTCCTGGTCGCCCGCGGTGGCACGGGCGGAATGGAGCAGCTGCTTGATGAGCAGCGGATAGGCGTAGGCCGAGGGGGTCGCCCCGGCGGGATCGATGGGCATGCGTGTCTCCTGATTATCGTTGTGAGACGAGGAGCGTATGCCTGCTGCCGATCGATTCCTGCCGGATATTTCCATCGGCGCTGTCAGATATTTCTGATAAAGCGCCCTACTCCGCCAGCCCGTGCTCCAGGCAGTAGCGCACCAGGTCGGCGTTGCTGTGCAGGCCGAGCTTGGTGAGCACGCGGCCGCGGTAGGTGCTGACGGTCTTGACGCTGAGGCACAGCTCGTCGCCGATGTCGGTGAGCGAGACGCCCTTCACGATCAGCCGCAGCACATGCCATTCCCGCTCGGTGAGCCGCTTCCAGGCCGGTGCAGCCTCGCCGGCGGCGGCCTGCAGCAGGCTGGCCTGGGCCATGCCCGGCGGCAGGTAGTAGCCGCCGCCCGCCGCGATGCGGATGGCCGCCAGCAGCTCGGTGGCCTCGCGGTCCTTCGACAGGTAGCCCCGCGCGCCGAGCTGCAGTGCGATCGGCGCGTACTGGGCTTCCGGGTACATCGACAGCAGGATCACCGCCTGGGCCGGCCATTCGAGCCGGATGCGGCGCAGCGTGTCGAGGCCGCTGCGGCCGCTCATGTTGACGTCGAGCAGCACCACCCCGAAGCTGCGCCGGCGCAGGCAGTCGAGCGCCTCCTGCCCGTTGGACGCCTCGGCGACGATGCGCATGTCGGGCTCGTCCGACAGCAGGCGGCGCATGCCGCTGCGGAAGATCGCGTGGTCGTCCACCATCAGGATCTCGATCACGACGCGTCCTCCAGCGGCAGGTCGAGGCGCAGGCAGGCGCCGCCGGCCGCGCCGGGCTGCACCGACAGGCTGCCGCCAGACTCCCGCGCCCGCTCGGCCATGCTCACCAGGCCGATGCTCTTGCCGGTGGGCGTGAGGCTGGCGAGGCCGCGGCCGTTGTCCTCGATGTCCACCGCCAGCCTGCCGCCGGCACTGCCGAGGCGCAGCACGACCCGGGTGGCGTCGGCGTGGCGGGCGATGTTGGTCAGCGCCTCCTGGCAGATGCGGTACACCGCGGTAGCACGCGCCGGCGACAGCTGCGCGTCGAAGCCGTCGGCGACGAGCTCGCAGGCGATCTCGGTGCGCGCCGAGAAGCGCTGCAGCTCCGCCTCCAGTGCCGAGCGCAGGCCGAGGTGGTCCAGCCCGCCCGGGCGCAGGTCTTCCGAGATGCTGCGCACGGTGTCGATGGTCTCCTGCGTCAATTGCAGCAGGTCGCCGACGATGGCCCGGATGCCCGCGTCGTCGCTGCGCCGGCTGATGCGCTGGATGTCGAGCTTGATCGAGGTGAGCATGCCGCCGAGCACGTCGTGCAGCTCGCGGGCAATGCGGGCGCGCTGCTCCTCGCGGGCGGTGTTGATGTAGGCCGCCAGCTCGCGCAGGCGCTCGCGCGACTGGCGCAGCTCGTTCTGCTGCTGCAGCTGCTCGGTGATGTTGACGCCCACCCCGACCACCGCCGGCCGGCCCCGGTAGATCACGCTGGAGCCATGCACCTCGAGGTACACCGGCTCGCGGTTGCGGTGCCAGCCGATGGTGGTGTAGCGGATGCTCGGCACCTCGCCGCTGACGCGGCGGTGGAAGTTGGCGATGGTCTCGGCCTGCATCTCCGGATACACCGCGTGGCGCAGGTGCATGCCGGTCATCTCCTCGGGCGTGTAGCCGAGCATCGCCGCGAAGGTGGCGTTCACGTACTGGAAGACTTCGTCCTGGATCACATACATGCCCGCCAGCGACTGCTCGACGATGCCACGAAACGGAATGTCCAGATTGGGGTTCACGCTCGATACCTCCGGCGGGCTCACAATGAAAAAAGGGGCCCGAAGGCCCCTGGCAACTACGCGACGGCGGTCGTCGCAATGGATGAAGCGACGACCGCCGGGCCGATCACGGGATCAGTGCGCGTGGGCACCTTCGGCACCCAGGCCGGTCTGCGCGCGGATGTACTGCTCTTCGAAAGCCGCCGCTTCCCGCTTCGCACGCTCGCTCTTGTCGGTGACCGACAGCAGCCAGGTGACGAAGAAGGCCAACGACATCGACACGATGGCCGGGTGGTCGTACGGGAAGATCGCGGCCTTGTTGCCGAAGATCTTGACCCACACGGTCGGCGACAGGATCACCAGGCCCACCGACGACACCAGGCCGGCGATGCCGCCCCACAGCGCGCCGCGGGTGGTCAGGCCCTTCCAGTACATCGACAGGATCAGCACCGGGAAGTTGACCGACGAGGCCACGCCGAAGGCCAGCGCCACCAGGAACAGCACGTTCTGGTCCTTGAAGGCGATGCCCAGGACGATCGCCGCGATACCCAGGCCAACGGAGGCCATGCGGGTCACCTTGAGCTCCTGCTCGCTGGTCGCGGTGCCCTTCTTGATCACGCGGGCGTAGAGGTCATGGGAGATCGCCGAGGCGCCGGCCAGGGCCAGGCCCGACACCACCGCCAGGATGGTGGCGAAGGCCACCGCCGACAGGAAGCCGAGGAAGATGTCGCCGCCGACCGCCTTGGTCAGGTGCATCACCGGCATGTTGCCGCCGCCGATCAGCTTGCCGCCCACCTGGCCGCCTTCGAAGAAGGCCGGGTTGGTACCGACGATGGAGATCGCCGCGGCACCCAGCACCATCGTCACCAGGAAGAACAGGCCGATGAAGCCGGTGGCGTAGAACACCGACTTGCGGGCTTCCTTGGCGTTCGGCACGGTGAAGAAGCGCATCATGATGTGCGGCAGGCCGGCGGTACCGAAGAGCAGGCCGAGGGACAGGGACAGCGCCGAGATGGGGTCGGCCATCAGCGAACCCGGGATCATCAGCTTCTCGCCCGCCTTGTGGGACTCGATGGCCTTCACGAACAGGTTCTCGAAGGACCAGCCGAACTGGGACAGCGTCAGCAGCATCAGCGAGATGCCGCCGCCCAGCAGCAGGCAGGCCTTGATGATCTGCACCCAGGTGGTGGCGGTCATGCCACCGAAGGTGACGTACACCATCATCAGGATGCCCACCACGGTCACCGCGGTGTTGTACTCCAGGCCGAACAGCAGCTGGATCAGCTGGCCCGCACCGACCATCTGGACGATGAGGTAGAAGCACACCACGGTGAGCGAACCGATCGCCGCGAAGGTGCGGATGCGGTTCTGGTCGAGGCGGTAGGAGGCGATGTCAGCAAAGGTGAACTTGCCGAGGTTGCGCAGCCGCTCCGCGATCAGGAACAGGATGATCGGCCAGCCGATGAAGAAGCACACGGCGTAGATGAAGCCGTCGTAGCCCTTGAAGTACACCATCGAGGTGAGGCCGAGCAGGGTTGCCGCGGACATGTAGTCACCGGCAATCGCGAGGCCGTTCTGGAAGCCGGTGATGCCGCCGCCGGCGGTGTAGAAGTCGGCCGTGGACTTGGTCTTGCCGGCCGCCCACTTGGTGATGCCGAGGGTGGCGACCACGAAGACCAGGAACATCGCGATGGCGCTGATGTTGACCGGCTGCTTCTCTACGCCTTCGATGGCGCCCGGGCCGGCCAGTGCGGCAAACGAGGCAGCCAGCAGGGTGCCGGCGACCAGTGCGGTGATGGAACGCTTCATTTGCGGGCCTCCTTCAGCACTTCTTCGGTAAGGCGGTCGAACTCGCCGTTGGCACGGTTCACATAGACACCGGTGAGCAGCCAGCCGACGACGACGATCAGCGCGGCGATCGGCCAGCCGATGGTGATCACGCTGCCATCGCTGATCTTGCCCGCGAAGAGCTGCGGCTGCAGCGACACCAGCAGCATGTAGCTGTAGTAAGGCACCAGCACGATGAGGGAAAGGGCGATCGCGAAGCGGGTACGCTTGCCGACCAGCTCGGCAAACTTCGGATTGCTCCGGATCTTTGCGTGGATGTTGGATTGGGACATGAAGCCTCCTCTTGACCCGATGGATGGAAAAACGGTGTTCTTGCTGTTCTCGGTTCTTGGTTTTTTTTACGCCCGGCGCTCCCGCCGGGCCGGTGGCCGCCGGGACAGCGGCCCTTCACTACATGTTCGGATAGTTCGGCCCGCCTCCCCCTTCGGGCACCGCCCAGTCGATGTTCTGGGTTGGATCCTTGATGTCGCAGGTCTTGCAGTGCAGGCAGTTCTGCGCATTGATCTGCATCCGCGGGCCGCTCGGGTCCTCGACGATTTCATACACACCGGCCGGGCAGTAGCGGGTTTCCGGGGCGTTGTAGAGGGCCAGGTTGGTGCTGATAGGCACCGACGCGTCCTTCAGGCGCAGGTGGCAGGGCTGCTCCTCGGTGTGGTTGGTGGCCGAGATGAACACCGACGACAGGCGGTCGAAGCTGATCTTGCCGTCGGGCTTGGGGTAAACAATGGGCGCGCACTCCGAGGCCTTCTTGAGCTGGGTGTGGTCGGCGTGGTGGTGCAGCGTCCACGGTGCCCGGCCCTTCAGCAGGAAGGTGTCGATGGCGCTGTACGCGATCCCGCCCCACAGGCCCCAGCGGAAGCTCGGGCGGATGTTGCGCACCTGGTAGAGCTCGTCCCACAGCCAGCTCTGCTTGAGGCGTTCGGCGTAGCCGAGCACCTCGTGACCGGTCTGGCCCTCGGCGGTGAGGTGGGCAAACAGCGCCTCGGCGGCCTCGATGCCCGACTTCATCGCCATGTGGGTGCCCTTGACCTTGGGCACGTTGAGGAAGCCCGCGGTGTCGCCAATCAGCACGCCGCCCGGGAAGCTGAGCTTGGGCACCGACTGGAAGCCACCCTCGTTGAGGGCCCGTGCGCCATAGGCGATGCGCCGGCCACCCTCGAAGAACTTGCGGATCTCCGGGTGGGTCTTGAAGCGCTGGAACTCCTCGTAGGGCGACAGGTGCGGGTTGGAATAGTCCAGCCCGACCACGAAACCCACCGCCACCTGGTTGTTTTCCAGGTGGTACAAGAAGGAACCGCCATACACGTCGCTCGACACCGGCCAGCCCACGGTGTGCATCGTGAGGCCCTGCTGGTGCACCTCGGGGCGCACCTCCCACAGCTCCTTGATGCCGATGCCGTAGGTTTGCGGGTCGACGCCGTCGCGCAGATTGAACTTGCTGAACAGGCCCTTGGTGAGGGAGCCGCGGCAGCCTTCGGAGAAAACGGTCTGGCGCGCGTGGAGCTCGATGCCCGGCTGGTAGTTGGGGCCGGGTTCGCCGTTCTTCTCGACGCCCATGTCACCGGTGGCGATGCCCTTCACCGAGCCATCCTCGTTGTACAGCACCTCGGAGGCGGCAAAGCCCGGGTAGATCTCGACGCCGAGGGCCTCGGCCTGCTCGCCCAGCCA
>JAKLLM010000214.1 GCA_023150125.1 Zoogloea sp. | reverse complement strand
CTGCCGCCGCCGCGCACCAGCAGCAGCACGTCGGTGCCGTCGCGGGCGGCGTGGCGGCCGGCGCGCTGGATGGCCGCCGCGATCTGGGCCGGTGCCCCGTCGCCCTGCACCGGCGTGGGGTAGAGCGTGACCGGCACATGCGGCGCGCGGCGGGCGAGCGCTGCGGTGACGTCACGCCAGGCGGCGGCCTGGGCCGAGGTGACCACCGCGATGCCGCGCGGAAAACGCGGCAGCGCCCGCTTGGCGGCGGGGTCGAAGAGCCCCTCGGCCTCGAGGCGGGCCTTGAGGCGCAGGAAGGCTTCGTAGAGGTTGCCGACCCCGGCGTGGCGGATGGCTTCGACGTTCAGCTGGTAGTCGCCCCGCGGCTCGAAGAGGCTCACCAGCGCCCGCACCTCGACCCGCATCCCGTGCTCCAGGCGGAAGGGCAGCAGCTGCGCGCGGTTGCGCCACATGGTGCACCGCACCTGGGCCTGCTCGTCCTTCAGCGTGAAATAAACATGGCCGGAGGCGGCCCGGGTGAGGGTCGAGACCTCGCCGCCGATCCACATCAGCGGGAAGCTTTCTTCGAGCACGTTGCGGGCGGCCCGGTTGAGCCAGGACACGGAAACGACCTCGCCGGGCTTGACTTCGGCGGAATTTCGAGGGGTGTTCATGGGGGCGGATTCTACCGGAATCCACATCCTGGCCTTCCGTGTGCGAAAAAATCCCGCCAGCGGGCTTGACTTGCCTGAAAACTATCAAGTTATTGATTTTAAAGGGATGTCTGCGTAGCCTATTTTTTGACCCGAGCAGGAAAAACCCTTACCGGGCGCGGGTTTAGGGCGTTCGATCAACATCAATCCACAAAGTTATCCACAGATTTTGTGGATTGTCCTGAGGCGCCGGCATGTTGCCCTGAGCCGTAGGGCGGGTTACATTCTCGGGCTTCATACGATTCGCAGGAGTGCTCGCGTGTTCGCCATCATTCAGGCCGCCGGCTGGCCGATCTGGCCCTTGTTGTTTGCTTCCATCGTCGCAGTGGCCCTGATCATCGAGCGACTCATCACCCTGCGCCGCAGCAAGATCCTTCCCGAGGGCCTCCTCGAGAAAGTCGTCGGCGAGCTCCGCCAGACCGGCGCCACCCCCGAGATGATCAACCGCGTCGCGCTGTCGTCGCCGCTGGGCCGCGTGCTTGCCGCCGGCCTGCGCAACGTGCGCAGCCCCCGCGAGGTGATGAAGGAGTCCATCGAGGAGACCGGCCGCGCCGTGGTGCATGACCTCGAGCGCTTCCTCACCACCCTCGGCACCATCGCCTCGATCAGCCCGCTGATGGGGCTGTTCGGCACCGTGGTCGGCATGATCGAGATCTTCGGCTCCCAGACGCCGGGCGGCTCCAACCCCCAGCAGCTGGCCCACGGCATCTCCATCGCCCTTTACAACACTGGTTTCGGCCTGGTGATCGCGATGCCCAGTATGATCTTCTGGCGCCATTTCCGCGCCACCGTCGATGGCCTCGTCGTCGAGATGGAGCAGCAGGCCATCCGCCTCGTGGAAGTGGTCCACGGCGACCGTCGCTGAGGCGCCCACCATGAACTTCGGCCGTGGCCGCTCCCGCGAGGAGCCCGAGATCAACCTGATCCCGATGATCGACGTGCTGCTGGTGATCATCATCTTCCTGATGCTCACCACCACCTATTCGCGCTTTGCCGGGCTGGAGATCAACCTGCCCACCGCCGATGCCCAGGCCAGCAACACCAAGACGGTGGAGGTCAACGTGGCCGTCACCGCGGCGGGCGATGTGGTCATCAACAAGCGGCCGGTGAATGGCTCCGGCCAGCCGGCCATCGTCGCGGCCCTGCAGGCGGCGGTGCCTTCCGACGCCAAGGATCCGGTGGTGATCATCAACGCGGATGCCAAGGCTGCCCACCAGCGCGTCATCGACGTGATGCAGGCGGCCCAGCAGGCCGGCCTGGTGCATATCTCCTTCGCCACCCAGGCGGCCCAGCACTAACACCCAACTCCCCATGCCGCGCAGCGCCCCCGGATTCTGGCAAGGCCGTGGGGCCGCGGCGTGGTGCCTGTTTCCCCTGTCCCTGCTGTTCGCGTTTCTCGCCGGCCTGCGTCGCCGGCTGTTTGCGCTCGGCCTCCTGAAGGCGGAGCGCCTGCCGGTGCCGGTGATCGTGGTCGGCAACATCGCCGTCGGCGGCAGCGGCAAGACGCCGATCGCCCTGTGGCTGGCCGACACGCTGCGTGCGCGCGGGCATCGGCCGGGCATCGTCAGCCGGGGCTACGGCGGCTCCGTCGAGGGCACCGCCGAGGTGCCGACCGCTGGCGATCCGACGCGTTATGGCGACGAGCCGGTGCTGATGGCCGCGTTGTCGGGCTGCCCGGTGTGGGTCGGGCGCGATCGCCCGGCGGTGGGGCGCGCACTTCTGGCGGCGCACCCCGAGGTGGATGTGCTGATCGCCGACGACGGCCTGCAGCACTACCGCCTGGCCCGCGACATCGAGATCATCGTGGTGGACGAGGCCACCCTCGGCAACCGTCATCGCCTGCCCGCCGGCCCGCTGCGGGAGGGCCTCGGCCGGCTCGCCGAGGCCACCGTGGTGCTGGCCCAGGGCGGCGTGTCGCCGGCCCTGCGGGCGGCCATCGGCGCAGCGCCGGTATTTGGCTTCGAGCTGGCCGGTACGGCCTTCGAGCGGGTCGGCGCGCGCGGCGAGCGGCGCCTGCCGGACGATTTCCGCGGCCGGCGCGTGCATGCGATGGCCGGCATCGGTCGGCCGGAGCGTTTTTTCCGGCAGCTCGAGGCGATGGGGCTGGCGATCGAGCGGCGCCCGTTTGCCGATCATCACGCCTTCACGCCCGCCGATGTGGCCGTGCCCGATGGCGATGTGCTTCTGATGACCGAGAAGGATGCGGTAAAATGCGCGCCTTTCGCCCCGGCCGACAGCTGGGTGTGGCCGGTTCGGGCGCAGCTTGCGCCGGAAGCCGCCAAACTGATTGTGGAGAAGCTCGATGGACCCCCGACTGCTTGAAATACTCGTTTGCCCGATCACCAAGGGCCCCCTCGACTTCCACAAGGACAAGCAGGAGCTGTGGAGCGCCAGCGCGCGCCTGGCCTACCCGATCCGCGACGGCATCCCGGTGATGCTCGAGGAAGAAGCCCGCCCGCTCACCGAAGAAGAGCTCGCCCAGGCGCGCTGAACATGGGTTTCCGCATCGTCATCCCGGCGCGCCACGCGTCGAGCCGTCTGCCGGGCAAGCCGCTGCTCGACATCGCCGGCAAGCCGATGATCCTGCACGTGCTCGACCGCGCCTGCGAGGCCGGCGCCGACGACGTGTGGGTGGCCACCGACCATGCCGGCATCGCCGCGGTTGTCGAGGCCGCTGGCGGGCAGGTGATCGTCACCGCAGCCGAGCACCCGTCGGGCACCGACCGCCTCGCCGAAGTCGCCACCCGGCTGGGCTGGGCCGACGACGACGTGGTTGTAAACGTGCAGGGTGACGAGCCGCTGATCCCGCCCGATCTCATCGCCGCAGCCGCCGCCGCGCTGGCAGCCGACCCCGAGGCAGCCATCGCCACCGCCTGCCACCCGCTGCATTCCGCCGACGAGTTCTTCAACCCCAACGTGGTGAAGCTCGTCCTCGATGCCCGCGGGCGGGCGCTTTATTTTTCCCGTGCGCCGATCCCCTGGGCGCGGGACGCCTTCGCCGCCGATCGCAGCGCGCTGCCGGCGGGCCTGCCGGCCTACCGCCACATCGGTCTCTACGCCTATCGGGCGGGCTTCCTCAAGCGCTACACCAGCCTCGCGCCGTCGCCGCTGGAGCAGTGGGAAGCCCTCGAGCAGCTGCGGGCGATGGCCCACGGCTACCCGATCCAGGTCATGGTGCTCGACCACGCGCCGCCGGCCGGCGTCGACACCGCCGACGATCTCGAGCGGGTGCGCAGAGAGTTTGACCGGGTGTAAGTTTCACGTTAGTTTCGCCATTCAACATCGCAATCACAATAACTGGAGGGAAAGCATGCGTCTGATTCTGTTGGGACCGCCGGGCGCCGGCAAGGGCACTCAGGCCAATTTCATCAAGGAAAAGTTCGGTATTCCGCAGATTTCCACCGGCGACATGCTGCGCGCAGCGGTCAAGGCGGGCACGCCCCTCGGCGTCGAAGCCAAGAAGGTGATGGATGCGGGTGGCCTGGTGTCCGACGACATCATCATCGGTCTCGTCAAGGACCGCCTGAAGGAAGCCGACTGCCAGTCCGGCTACATGTTCGACGGCTTCCCGCGCACCATCCCCCAGGCCGAGGCCATGAAGGCCGCCGGCGTGCCCATCGATTTCGTGCTCGAGATCGACGTGCCCGACGAGGAAATCATCGGCCGCATGTCCGGCCGCCGCGTGCATGTGGCCTCCGGCCGCACCTACCACGTCAAGTTCAACCCGCCGAAGGTCGAGGGCGTGGACGACGAGACCGGTGAGCCGCTGATCCAGCGCGACGACGACAAGGAAGAAACCGTCAAGAAGCGCCTCGACGTGTATCACTCCCAGACCAAGCCGCTGGTGGCCTACTACTCCGACTGGGCTGCCAACGGCGATGCCAACGCGCCCCAGTATCGCAAGATCGCCGGCCTCGGCAAGGTCGAGGAAATCCGTGACCGTGCCTTCGACGCGCTGAAGTAATCAGGCCGCAAGCAAGGTTAGCAGGGCCGGCCGCCAACGCGCCGGCCCTTTTGTTTTTGCAGGGCTCATTGGAGTGCGCAGCGCGCTGCCGTCATGACAGGAAATCTTCTCTACGCCCAGTCCGGCGGGGTGACGGCGGTCATCAACGCCTCGGCCGCTGGCGTCATCGCCGAGGCGCGCCTGCAGCCCGAGCGCGTCGGGCGTGTGCTGGCGGCCCGCAATGGCATCCTCGGGGTGCTGCGCGAAACGTTGGTGGACACCGCCGGTCTGCTCGACCCCGATCTGCGCCGCCTGCGGGCGACGCCCGGCGGCGCCTTCGGCTCGTGCCGCTTCGATCTCGACCCCGAAGACAGCAACCCGGCCCAGTACGAGCGCCTGTTTGCGGTGCTGGCGGCCCACGAGGTGCGCTACTTCCTCTACAACGGTGGCAACGGCTCGATGGAGACCTGCCGCCAGGTGCAGGCCGCCGCCGACGCCCGGGGTTATGCGCTGACCGTGGTGGGCGTGCCCAAGACCGTTGACAACGACATCGTCGGCACCGACTGCTGCCCGGGCTATGGCTCCGCTGCCAAATACCTGGCCACCTCGGTGCGCGAGGTGGGCCTCGACCTCGCGGCGATGACCACCAACTCCGGCCGGGCCTTCGTGCTCGAGGTGATGGGGCGCAACGCCGGCTGGCTGGCCGCCGCCTGCGGGCTCGCTGCGGAGGACGACAGCGCGGCGCCGCACCTGATCCTGCTCCCGGAAGTGCCCTTCGACGAGGCGCGCTTTCTCGAGCGCGTCCGCGACACCGTCGCCCGCTACGGGCATTGTTCAGTCGTGGTGGCCGAGGGGCTGCGCCGTGACGCCGGGCAGATCCTGTCGATGCAGGACCGCAGCCAGAAGGGCTACGTCCAGCTCGGCGGCGCCGGCGAGGTGGTGGCCGAGCTGATCCACCGCAGCCTGGGCTACAAGGTGCATTACGCGGTGGCCGACTACCTGCAGCGCTCGGCCCGCCACCTGGCCTCCAAGACCGACACCGCCCAGGCCTTCGCGGTGGGCAAGGCGGCGGTGCGCCGGGCGCTGGCGGGGCAGGCCGGCGCGGTCGGCATGAAGCGCCTGT
>JAKLLM010000213.1 GCA_023150125.1 Zoogloea sp. | reverse complement strand
GGGGGTTCCGTGCGCCTCGAGCCAGGGCAGCGCCGAAATGTCGCCCAGCCGGATCAGTTCGCCGAGCTCGCGAGCGGCCGCCTCGACGGCCGCCCGGTCGAGCGGCGGCTGCGAGACCGATGGCTCGGAAGCGGAAAGGGGAGGGGTGGCGTCGGAGCGTGCCGCGGGCGTTGACGCGTCTGCCGTGCCGTCCGCGGCGATGCCCAGGCCCAACGTAAGCCAGAATCGACTGCCCTGGCCGGTAATGCTGCTGACCCCGACCGTCCCGCCCAGCAGGCCGGCGATCTGCCGGACAATGGCAAGGCCCAGGCCCGTGCCGCCATATTTGCGCGTGCTCGAAGCGTCCACCTGCTCGAAATCGTCGAACAAGCGGCCCTGGTCGGCTTCCGGAATGCCGATGCCGCTATCCTCGACGACGAATCGCAGCACCAGCGCGTCCGCCTCGCGGGATTCGACCTCGATGGCAATGCACACCATGCCGCGCTCGGTGAACTTGACCGCGTTCTCCGCATATTTGGCCAGGGCCTGCCGCAGCCTCGGCCCGTCTCCCACCAGCTGCCGCGGCAGCCCGGGCGGGAGACGCTGCGTCAGTGCCAGCCCCTTGGCCGCCGCTTCCGCGGCGATCTCCTGTTGCACCTCGGCCAGCACCGCGTCGAGCGCGAAGGGCTGCTGTTGAGGCCTGACCTTCTGGCCGTCGAGATCGGAGAAGTCGATCAGGTCGTTGATGATCACCAGCAACTGGCGGCCGGAATCGTTGATCAGGCGCGCGAATTCCTTCTCGCGGCTGGGCAGCTCGCTCAGCTGGAGCATGTCCGACAGGCCGAGGATGCCGTTCATCGGTGTCCGCAGCTCGTGGCTCACATTGGCGAGGAAATGGCCCTTCGCCCGGTTGGCCTGCTCGGCCGCGTCCTTGGCCGCCAGCAGCGCACGCTCGTGGCTGGCCAGGCTGGACGAGACCTGGTTGAGCGACTGGAACAGGCTGTTGATCTCGGCGATCGCCTCGCAGCCGGGGGCCTGGGCGCCACGGGAGTCGGCGAGGGTGCGGGCGAAGTTGGCGGCCCGCTGCAGCTCGGCGAGCGGGCGGTGGAGAAGGATGAAGACGCCGCCGATGGAGATCACGATCACCCCCGAAAGCAGCAGCAGGTTGTTGAGCCAGATCCCGGCCTGGATCCGCTCGATCGGGCTGCTGTCCACCGTCACCCGCACCCAGCCGAGGCTGTCCTGGTTGTTGTGGATGGATTGCCACAGCACCGGATCGCTGTGGTGGCGGTGCAGGCTGAGGCCCAGAAAGTTGAGTTCGAGGACGTGCTCGCTGCGTTCGGCACCGTCGCCTGGAGGCAGCTCCGGCGCACTTCGGCCGAAGTGGGTGAGCACTTGCCCGTCCTTCATCTCGACGTCGGCGACCAGCTTGCCCTGCGCATCGATGATCTGGACGGCCTGCACCCGGCCGTAGCGCAGGTTGCCGATCAGCAGCTGCTCCAGCGCCTCCAGATCGCGCATCAGCAGCGGGCCGACACTGGCCGCGGCGACGCTCCGGGCCAGGTTCTGGGCCCGGGCATTGAGCATGCCGGCGACGGTGGACGACTGCTGCAGGGCCGTCGTCGCGCCATACACCAGCAGGATCACGCTCAGCAGCGATACGACCGGTAGCGCGAGGCGCCATTGCAGGCTGCGGGGCATGTGGCCGAGGAGGGCTTCGCGGAGGGACATCGAGACAGGAGATCAGTGGTTGGCGTGCATCAGGGCTGCGTTCGTGGCAAGCAGCGGGGGCCGTCGGCCGGTGGGCGCAGGGCGACGGCAGCCCGAGGGCTCATTCCTCGAGAACCAGGTATTTGTCGAGGCGGAGTGTTTCGAGGGGGCCGTAATCGCGCGCGTAGTCGGCGGCAACCGGGCTGGGTATCCGGGCGTCCTTCAGGAGCGCCTTGCCCTGTTCGTCGCCGGCCTGCTTGAGGAAGGCCGCGGTAACGCGCTTGCGCACCGCCTCGGGCACGCGCGGATGGGCCGCCAGGGGGTGGGACGCGGCGCCCGGGGTTTCGTAGAGCACCTGCAGCTTGTCGCGCATGGCGGCGGGGAGATCGGCGAAGGTCTGGTTGACGCCGCCACCGGCCGCAAAGTCGCCCACCAGAACCTGTCGATACACGTTGCCGTGGGTCTTCACATATACCGGCTCGATGCGCAGCTGCTCCTTCTCGATGAGCAGGGCGCGCATGTACAGGGACGCCCCGAAGGCATTCGGGGCCGGAAACGCGATCTTGTGGCCGGCCAGGCCCTTGAGGCTGGACACCGGGCCGTCCCGGGCCACGACCAGGATGCCGGTGAGCAGCTTGGCGTCGCGGACCAGCGGGATGTAGCCCTGCTTACGCCTGGCCATCACCGCGTGGTAGGGGTTGCCGAAGATGAAATCCGGTTCGCCCCGCTGGAAGGCGCTCTCGAAGGCCGGGATGGAGCTCGGGAACTGCATCTCCAGCGTCACGCCGGCCTCGTCGCCGACGCGCTTCAGCAGCGGCTGCCATTCGGCGTGGATCTGCTGGGCGCTGAACTGGGGAACGATGGCCACGCTGTAGGTGGGCGGTGCCGCGACGGTGGTCTCGAGCGACCCCAGCAGCATGAGCAGCCCGAGGGCGGGCCGCAGAAATCGAGAGGCTAGGTTTCCCATGATCATGGCGGGCGGAGGGATCGTGACGATGTGCTTATACGGCCCTTAAAAGGCGGACTTGAGCCGGGCGCGAGGGCGTGAGGCGAGACATTTCTCCTTAGTCGAAAACGAAGAAATGCCCAATGATTCGGCAAAGTTGTAAAAACTCACAAACTTGGTATCTTAGCCATGACGCAACGCCCGGATTCGACGATCACCTGTTCCACCCGCCTTGCCGCCCGGCGGCTCGGCGTGAGCGTGCGCACCGCGCGTCTGTGGGCAGAAAACGGCAACCTGAAAGCCTGGTCTGGCCGGGGCGGGCGGCCGCGGATCCTGGTTTCGTCGGTCGACCGCCTGCTGCGGACGCGGACCCCGGCGGCAGGGCAGGGCCTGCTGATCGTCTGCGAGGACGACGAGCGCAGTGCCTTGGCCGCGCTCGCCGGCAGCGCAGTGCCGGCCATGCACACCGAGTTCGCCTGCAACGGCTTCGAGGCGCTGATCCGTATCGGCGCCGAGGCCCCGGCGGTGGTGCTCACCCACCTGGGCCTTGCCGGCATGGACGCCTTCCGCATGCTGCACGCGCTGGCAGCCCATGCCCGCGAGCGCGGCACGCTGGTCGTGGTGCTGCTGGAGGCCGAGTGCGAGCGGGCCATGGTGCGCACGCGCCTGCCCGACGAGATCGTCCTGCTCGGCCCGGCCGACGACCCGCAGGCCCAGGCGGCAAACCTGAAGGCCTGCGTGGAAGACTGGCGGAGCCGGCGCGGCGGCGCCAGCGCGATGCTCGACGGTCATCACTGACGGCCGGGATTTGCTGATATCGTGGCGTGCCCCGCCGCGGTCGACTAGCTTGAATAAAGGGTGTGGGCAAGGACGCCGGGGCGCGGGCGGTATATGGAGGACGGATGCTGACTTCCTTTCAATGGCGTTGGGGCGTGGCCCAGTGGGTGGAGTTCCTGAAAGACAAGGAAATCCCGGTGCTGCTGCGCACCCAGGCCCTCATGCAGGCCCTGGCCAGCCTCGATACGGCGTCCACCGAGGCCATCTCGGCCCGCGACCTCGCCGGTTACGTGTTTGCCGACCCCTATCTCTCCCTCAAGCTCCTGCGCCACGCCGAGAACCGCCGCTCCCGGCGCCTTGGCCAGGAGACCACCACCACGCTGGCCGCGGTGCTGCAAACCGGCTGGAACGAACTCGTCCAGCTGGTCGGCGCCAGCAGCGTCAGCGACGACAGCTGCGAGGGCCGCAACGACTGCGAGTTCCGTGCCGTGCTCGCTTCCAGCATCGCCCGTGGCTGGGCCGGCCTGCGCTCCGACGTGTCGCCCGACGAGGTGGCCCTGGCCGCGCTGCTGTCGGAGAGCGGCGAGCTCCTGCTGTGGTATTTCGCCCCCGAGCTGCCCCTCAAGGTGGCCGACGAGCTCGCCTCCGGCCGCGCCTTCCGCCCCCTGCGGGCCCAGGAGCAGGCGATCGGCTTCACCTTCCGGCAGATGACGCTGGCGCTGGTGGAGGCCTGGGAGCTGCCCCAGATCATCGCGCTGCTGATCCGCGGCACCGACTCGCTGCGGGCCAACATCGCGCGCCTGGCCGTCGACACCGCGCGGGACATCGTGGCCAACAACCGCCACCCGTCGATCCCGGCCCAGCTCGTCAACGTCAAGCGCCTCATCCCCGGTGCCAGCTACGCCCAGTTGCTGGCGCCCGTTCCGATTGCCGACGACTACCGCGAGGAGGTCCTGCTCGCCGTGTCTGCAGAAAGTGCGCCGCAGGGCGGCAGGAAACCTCAATGAAACCGCGTGACATCGTCCCGACCGACCACGAGCGGGTCCTCCCGACCGACCGCTACATCCTCTCCACCACCGACCTCGCCGGCCGCATCACCTCGGTGAACGACCTCTTCGTCGAGTACTCGGGCTACCCCGAGGCCGAGCTCATCGGCCGGCAGCACAACATCGTGCGCCACCCCGACATGCCCCGCGCGGTGTTCCAGCTGCTGTGGGACGCGGTTACAGAGGGCGAGCAGTTCATGGGCTACGTCAAGAACCTCTGCAGGGACGGCGGCTTCTACTGGGTGTTCGCCCACGTCTCGCCGATCACCGATGCCCGGGGGCAGATCACCGGCTACCGCTCGGTGCGTCGGCATGCCCGCCCGGAGGCCATCGCCAGGGTGAGCGCGCTCTACGCCGAGATGCTCGCCGCCGAGAAGGCAGCTGGCCCGCGGGACGCGATCGCCGCCGGCCTCGGGGTGCTGTCGGCCCACCTCGCGGCCGAGGGGCGGGGCTACGAGGCGATGGTCGCCGCGCTGTGAGCGGCCGGCCTGCAAAGGCGCCGCTGCCGGCGTGAACCGCCGGCCAGGCGCGCTGGAAGTACGCAGCCGCGAGGCGTACGATTGCTCCCTTTCAGCGCGGAGCCCAGCGTGTTCTACGGCGTCACCGACCTCGGCACCTTCGTGCTCGGCACCATCTTCATCGTCCTCGTCCCGGGGCCGAACTCCCTGTATGTGATGACCGTCGCGTCGCGCTCCGGCATCGGCGCCGGCTACCGGGGCGCGGCCGGGATCTTCGTCGGCGACCTGATCCTCATGACCCTCGCCGCCACCGGCGTCGCGTCGGTGTTTCAGGCCCACCCGGCGCTCTTCGTGGCGCTCAAGTATGCCGGTGCGGCCTACCTGGTGTTTCTCGGGCTGAGCCTGATGCGCGCGGCCCTTGCCCGCCGGCCCGCCACCGAGGCCAGCGTGCCGCTGCCCGACGCCGGCAGCCCGCGGCCCTTTCGGGTGGCGCTCCTCATCAGCCTGATGAACCCCAAGGCGATCCTGTTCTACGTGTCCTTCTTCATCCAGTTCGTCTCGCCCGGCTACGCCCACCCGGCGCTGTCCTTCCTGATCCTGGGAGTGGTCGTGCAGCTGTGCAGCATGGCCTACCTGTCGGTGCTGATCTTCGGCGGCACCTGGCTCGCCGACACCTTCCGCCGTCGCCCCCGGCTGTCGGCCTCCGCCACCGGTGGCGTCGGTGCGCTGTTCATCGGCTTCGGTGCCAAGCTGGCCGACGGCGGGCTGGGCTAGGAGGCCCGGGGGTCGCCATCCGGGCGCTCTCCCGCGCGCGCCCGCAGGTCCCGGTACAGCGCCGCGCGCATGAGCAGCATCGCGACCACCGGCGCCGTCATCA
>JAKLLM010000212.1 GCA_023150125.1 Zoogloea sp. | reverse complement strand
CAGGGCGCGACCCAGCGTTTCCGCCCGGTGATGATGACGGCCACCGTGGCGCTGCTGGCGCTGATCCCCTTCCTGTTCGCCACCGGGCCGGGCTCGGAGGTGCAGCGCCCCCTCGCCATCGTGGTGATCGGCGGCCTGCTGACCTCGACCCTGCTGACCCTGGTGGTGCTGCCGACCCTCTACAAGTGGTTCGACGACACGCCCTACGAGGCTTGAGCCTGCGACGATCCAGGTGGGCTGCCGTCGGCGGCCCACCGCTGCAAGGAGACAAAAATGAAGGAAATCCGCGCCATCATCCGCCCGCAGAAGCTGCCGCGTCTGCGTGAGGTGCTGCGCTCCATGCCCGGCTTTCCGGGGATGACGGTGAGCAAGGCCTTCGGCTGCGGCTCGACCGTGCGCCACGTGCCGCACAACATCAAGGAAGAGCTGGTGGACTTCACCGAGAAGGTGAGGGTCGAGATCATCGCGCCCGACGAGCTGGTGGACGCGCTGGTGGATCACATCGTGCAGGTGGCCACCACCGGTCAGACCGGCGACGGGCTGGTGTGGGTGAACGACGTGGAGCGGGCGGTGTTCATCCGCAAGACGATGGGGCCCGACAACTGAGGCCTTGAGACCCCGGGGCGAGGCCCCGAGGCCCGCGCCCCACGCTACAGTTCGATCGAGAGGGACATCCAGACCATGCTGGAGGCCGGGTTGACCGGCTTCCCGACGTGGGCCGGCAGGCACTGCTCGGAACGGTCGGCGATCTCCTGGTGCGGGCTGCCGAGGTTGATGCCGTTCAGGGCCACCTCGGCCTTGCGGCCCTCGAACCTGAAGGCCCGGGCGATGCGCAGGTCGAGGGTGGTGTAGGGCTTCGAGGTGGTGTCGCAGCCCGGCACGTAGCCGTAGCCGCCGGCCAGCGGCCCCATCCGCAGCAGGCTGGCGGTGCTCGTCCAGCCGGCCGGGTATTGTTGCAGCCAGGTCAGGCTGGCCGAGTGGGGCGATGTGCGCTGGCGGACTTCCTCTTCCTTCATCCGGCGGTCGATGAGGGTGTGGCTGAGCAGCAGCTCGCCGCCGCGCCAGGGCCGTGCCTTCAGCTGGTACTCGATGCCGCGCAGCTCGACCGCCGAGTCGAGGTTGGTGAACTGGGAGGTCGGCAGGGGCAGCGCATCTTTTGCCAAGGGGCCCGGAGGGGGGATTCTGCGGCGGACCACGAAGTCGCTGATCCGCTCGTTGAATACGCGCACGTCGAGGGTCGCGTCGATGGACGGGAAGCGGCCCAGGTAGCCCAGCTCGACGGTGTCCACGTGCGGGATGCGCAGGTTGGGGTTCGGCGCGTAGGGCCAGGCGATGGGCGGTTCGCCCGGTGCGCCCTTGGGGTCGTAGACGCGCACGTTGCCATACACCTCGAACAGGTTGCGCTGCTGCCAGGCCCGCGAATAGCCCGCCCGGAAGGTGTCGGTGCTGCTGGCCTGCCAGTTGACGAAGGCGCGCGGGATGAACTGGGTGGCGGCGGCGCCGTTTTTCTCGACCAGGGCGCCGAGGTTGAGCTGCCAGCTGGGCGTCAGCCGCCAGTCGAGGTTGGAGAAGGCCCGGTAGAGCTCGTGCTTGGGCGGGTTGCCGGCAGCGAAGAGCCCCGGCGAGTCGGCTTCGTCCTGCCGGGCCTCCAGCCCCCACACCACCCGGGTCTGGGGGGCGAGCGCGAAGCGGTGCTGGAGCTCGGCGTTGCTGCGGGCGCTGTTCGTGCTGCGCGACAAGGGCACATTCTGGAAGCCCATGCCGTTGGCCTGCCAGCGGTCGGTGCTGGACTCCCGGTTGTGGTAGAAGCTGGCCAGCCATTCCTCGTCCTCGCCGACGCTGTGGCGCCAGGTGAGGTGCAGGCTGTAGTCGGCCGAGCCCATCGTGCGCACGGCGTTGTTGTCGAAGATGGAGTCGGGATAGCCTAGCCCGCGCTCGGCTTTGTTATAGCCGGCGCGCAGCATCAGCTCGTTTTGGGCGTCCACCCGGTAGTCGCTGCGCAGGCTGAGGACCTGGCTGTGCCGCGAATCGTGCACGCCGCTGAAACCGTTGTCGCGGGTCTGGACCGCCGAGATGCGCACGCCCAGGTCGTCGTCGCCGCCGCTCCAGGCGGCCTGGAGGTCGGCGATGCCGTGGTTGCCCACGTTGACCTGGCCGCGGCTGCCGCGGTCCTGCTGGGAATGGCGGGTGATGATGTTGATCACGCCGAGGAAGGCGTTGGCCCCGAAGGCATTGGAGTTGGTGCCGCGCACGACCTCGATGCGCTCGATCTCGTCGACGGTGAGCGACAGCCCCGACCAGTCGACCCCGCCGAAGGAGCTCGGCGCATACACCGAACGGCCGTCGATGAGCACCTGGATCTCGGAGGGGAAGTCGCTGCCCAGCCCGTGGTAGGTGACCCACTGGCCGTGGCCCCGCTCCTGGCCGATCTGCATGCCCGGCACCAGGCGCAAGAGGCGCGCCACGTCGCGGTAGCCGGTGGCGCGGATGAAGTCGCGGTCGAGGATGGTGACGGCCCCCGGTGCTTCGTGCAGGACCTGCGGCAGGCGGGAGGCCGACAGGACCGTCGGCAGCTCCTCGAAGAAAGGCGACTCGCCCGCGGTGGCACGCCCCTGTGCGGCGGCGGCTGCAGACAGTGCGCCTGCAATGAGGACGAGCAAGGCCCGGGGCTTAGGAAGCATCGACAACGCGCTTGATTTTTGTTGTGCGGGGGGCGGGCGTCTTGCCCTGAAAATAACCCCACCATTCTTGGGCCGATTATAGCCACCCTGCCTGCCTGAGCGCTGCCAAATTTTGCTGCGCCGTGCAAGATGTCGTGCCTCGGCGCGCCGTCCTGCGGGGCGCGCGACCCGCAGGACGACCGGGCTCAGCCTATCCGCACGGGCAGGAAGATGCGGCTCCCGCCGCGCTGGATCAGCAGCGCGAAGCGGTTGCCGGCGGCGTCGAGGAGCTTGCGGAACTGCTCGATGCCGGTGATCGGCTGGTTGTTGACGCCGATGATCACGTCGCCGGGCTGCAGGCCGGCCTTGGCCGCCGGGCCGCCGAGGCCTTCCACCACCACCCCGCCGGGCACCCCGAGGCGGGCTGCCTCCTGGGCCGTCAGGGCGCGGCCGGTGAGGCCGAGCTTGCCGCTGGCGCTCTCGCCCTTGCGCTCGGCACCGCCCGTCGCGGCGAGCTTCTCGCCGGCCTGCTCGCCGAGGGTCACGTTGATGTCGCGGCTCTTGCGGTCGCGCCAGATCGACAGGCGGACCACCGAGCCGGGCTTCTGTTCGCCGATGATGCGCGGCAGGTCGGCGGAGTTGTCCACCCTCTGGCCATTGACGCCCAGCACCACGTCGCCCGGCGCGAGGCCGGCCTTTTCGGCGGGCGAGCCGTTCTCGACGCTGGCCACCAGCGCGCCGACGGGCTTGTCGAGGCCGAAGTTCTGGGCCAGCTCGGCGTCGAGGCCCTGGATCGCCACGCCCAGGCGGCCGCGGGAGACCTTGCCGTATTTCTGCAGCTGGTCCTTGACCTTCATCGCCACGTCGATCGGGATCGCGAAGGAGATGCCCATGAAGCCGCCGGAGCGCGAGTAGATCTGCGAGTTGATGCCGATCACCTCGCCGGCCAGGTTGAACAGCGGGCCGCCGGAGTTGCCCGGGTTGATCGCCACGTCGGTCTGGATGAAGGGCACGTAGTTCTCGTCGGGCAGGCGGCGCGCCTTGGCGCTGATGATGCCGGCCGTCACGGTGTTCTCGAAGCCGAAGGGCGAGCCCATCGCCACCACCCATTCGCCCACCTTGCTGCGCTCGGCGTCACCGGTGCGGACGAAGGGCAGGCCGGCGGCGTTGATCTTGAGGAGCGCCACATCGGTGCGTTTGTCGACGCCCACCACCTTGGCCTTGAAGTCGCGCTTGTCGGTGAGTTTGACGGTGACCTCGCTGGCGCCGTCCACCACGTGGGCGTTGGTCAGCACATAGCCGTCGGGGCTCACGATGAAGCCCGAGCCGACGCCCTGCTGGATCTGCTCGGGCATGCGCCCGCCGCCACCTCCGCCATTCCCGGGCATGCCCGGCACCGGCACGCCGAAGCGGCGCAGGAAGTCGTAGAAGGGGTCGCCCGCGAAGGGGTCTTCGCCCGAGGTGGCGCCGCCGCGCCCGACCTTCTGGGTCACGCTGATGTTCACCACCGCCGGACCGACCTGCTCGACCAGCGCCGAGAAGTCGGGCAGGCCGTAGCGGCTGGCGGCGGGGGCCGGCGCGGCAGCCGGCGCGGCAGCCGGGGCGACGGCCGGCGCAGGGCTGGCACCTGCGGCATGGGACGGGGAGATCGCGCCGCCGTCCTGCAGGCAGCCGGCGAGGGCGATGGCGATGGCGGACACCGCGAGGGTGGATCGAAAGACGGCGGGTTTCATGCGTGGCTCCTGAAATTTCACGGGGGAGTTGACGCGCCCCGCAAGGGGCCGTTCCCCATGCGAACACGGGCTTACAAATCTGGGGGCAGACCGGCGCGGAAACAAGGGGTGGGTTGTGGGAAGTGGGTATTGGGGGGCGCCCGCTTCCCACTTCCCAATACCTACTCCCTCCACCCTACGCCCCACATGCCCATGTATAGTTAAAGCCTATCGCCATCGCCGGGTGCTTTCATGACGCTTACCGATCTCCGCTATCTTGTGGCCCTCGCCCGCGAACGCCACTTCGGGCACGCCGCCGAGCGCTGCAACGTCAGCCAGCCGACCCTGTCGGTGGCCATCAAGAAGCTCGAGGAAGAGCTGGCGGTGACGCTCTTCGAGCGCAGTGCCGCCGACGTCAAGATCACCGACATCGGCGCGCGCATCGTCGCCCAGGCCGAAAAGGTGCTCCTCGAGGCGGGCCAGATCAAGGAGATCGCCACCGCCGGCCGCGATCCGCTGTCGGGCCCGCTCAAGCTGGGCGTGATCTACACCATCGGGCCCTACCTGCTGCCCCACCTGATCCCGCGGGCGCACGCCGCCGCGCCGTCGATGCCGCTGCTGATCCAGGAAAACTACACCGCCCGCCTGGCCGAGGCGCTCAAGCGCGGCGACCTCGACGTGATCGTCGTGGCGCTGCCCTTCGAGGAGCCCGGCATCGTCACCCAGGCGGTGTACGACGAGCCCTTCCGGGTGCTGCTGCCCGCCGGCCACGGCTGGGAATCGGAAGAGCGCATCCCGGCCAGCCGGCTGGCCGAAGCGCCGCTGCTGCTGCTCGGCGCCGGCAACTGCTTCCGCGACCAGGTGCTCGAGGCCTGCCCCCTGTGCCGCTCGGGCGAGGGCCTGCAGCGCACCCTCGAGGGCAGCTCCCTCGAGACCATCCGCCACATGGTTGCCACCGGCGCCGGCATCACCGTGCTGCCCAGCGCCGCGGCCGACCCGCTGCCCGGCGGCAATTCGCTGCTCACCGTGCGCCCCTTCGCCGCGCCGGAACCCTTCCGCCGCGTCGCCCTGGCCTGGCGCGTCACCTACCCGCGCAGCGGCGCCATCGACGTGATCCGCGCCGCCATCCTCGACAGCCCGCTGCAGGGGGTGAAGCCGGTGGGCCGGGGGAGCCCGCTGCCGGTGGGCTGATTTCCACCCGGCGGCGACGAAAAACGCATCGACCTTGCCTAATAATGAGGCGGCGCGGGAGTGTCAGAAATTTTGTGTTCGAGGCGCTTTTAGATCCTTCCAGCCCTGCCGCGACAGGGCCGGAAGAATCGGCTCATCGTGCCATCGCCGGAATGAAACGCTCGCCGTACAGAATGGCGAACTGGTTCATCGCCGGTTTCCAGTACAGCATCGGTTTCTTCCAGTCTGCCGTGATGTTGCGCAGCGCCAGCCAGATCAGCTTGG
>JAKLLM010000211.1 GCA_023150125.1 Zoogloea sp. | reverse complement strand
GTAGAAGAGCTTCATGGCGGAGTCGTCTTGCGGGGTGGGGCGGCAGCGGCGGGCGCTGCTATCATTGGTTCATCAAGGCCCATGGGCCGTTTCTCGGGACGCATCATGCACCTTCTGGATCTTCTCCGGGCCGATCACGCGGAGATCACCGCGATCCGCCGTGACATCCACGCCCACCCTGAACTCGCCTTCGAGGAGCACCGCACCGCCGCGCTGGTGGCCGAGCGGCTCGAGGCCCTCGGCATCGAGACCCACCGGGGCGTCGGCCAGACCGGCGTCGTCGGCGTGCTGCGCGCCGTCAGCAGCAAGCGGGCGATCGGCCTGCGCGCCGACATGGACGCGCTGCCGATCCACGAGAAGAACGACTTCGCCCACCACTCCCGCCACGCCGGGCGGATGCACGCCTGCGGCCACGACGGGCATACCGCGATGCTGCTCGGCGCCGCGGCGCAGCTGGCGAAAAAGCCTGATTTCGACGGCACCGTGTATTTCCTGTTCCAGCCCGCCGAGGAGGGCGAGGGCGGCGCGCCGGCGATGATAAACGACGGGCTGTTCGAGCGCTTCCCGATGGAAGCCGTGTTCGGCCTGCACAACTGGCCCGGCCTGCCCCTCGGGCAGATCGCCGTGCACCACGGCCCGGTGATGGCCTGCGCCGACCGCTTCGACATCGAGGTCCGCGGCCACGGCGCCCACGCCGCGATGCCCCACCAGGGCATCGACCCGGTGCAGGCCGGCGCGGCACTGGTCCAGGCGTTGCAGTCGGTGGTCAGCCGCAACGCCGACCCCCAGGACGCCGCGGTGCTGTCGGTTACCCAGTTCCATGCCGGCGACGCCTATAACGTGATCCCCGACGTGGCCCGCATCGGCGGCACCGTGCGGGCCTTCCGGCCGGAGGTGCGTGCCCAGGTGGAAGACGCCATGCAGCGCATCTGCGCCGGCATCGGCGCGGCCTTCGGCGCCAACATCAACTTCGAATACCGCCGCGGCTACCCGCCGACCATCAACACCCACGCCGAGGCCGACTTCTGCATCCAGGCCGCGGCCGAGGTGTGCGGCAGCGCCCACGTGATCGTCGACCCCAAGCCCAGCATGGGCGCCGAGGATTTCTCGTACTTCCTGCAGGAAAAGCCCGGCTGCTACATCTGGCTCGGCAACGGCCCGGGGGAGGGCGGCTGCACGCTGCACAACCCCCACTACGATTTCAACGACGAGGCGATCCCCTACGGCGTGGCCTACTGGGTGCGCCTCGCCCAGCGCTGGCTGGGTGATGGGAAGTAGGTAGTGGGAAGTGGGAAGTGGGGGGCGCGAGACCGCTCGGCCTCCTGTGCCCCGCCTGCCATTGAGTTTCCAGCGATTCGTCATTGCCAGCGGCACCCTCGTTGCCCACCTCCCCAAGCCCTATCGCCAGCGCACACTGGCCAAAACCGCGCCCCCACTCCCCATTACCTATTACCCACTTCCCACTCCCCAAAATGCTCCTCTCCCTGCGCATGCTCCGCCGCGACCTGCGGGCCGGTGAGCTCGGCCTGCTGCTGGTGGCGCTGATCATTGCGGTGACCAGCCTCACCAGCGTCGGCTTCTTCACCGACCGGGTGGCCCGGGCGCTCAAGCTGGAGGCCAACCAGCTCCTCGGCGGCGACGTCGTGCTGGTGGCCGATCATGCCCTCAAGCCCGAGTGGCGCGCCGAGGCCACCCGCCGTGGCCTGCGGGCGGTGGAGAGCGCCAGCTTCACCAGCATGGCCACCCTCGGCGAGGGCGCGCAGCTGGCCGGCGTCAAGGTGGTCGAGGACGGCCATCCGCTGCGCGGGTCGATCCGCATCGCGCCGGGGCTCAACCAGCCGGACGCACCGGCGCCGGGCATTCCGGCCCGCGGCGAGCTGTGGCTCGACGAGCGGCTGGCCAGCGCGCTGGGGGCCAAGGTGGGCGACGTGGTCGGGCTGGGCGCCTCGCGCCTGCGCATGGCGGCGGTGCTCAGCTTCGAATCCGACCGGGGCGCCAACTTCTTCAGCCTGCTGCCGCGGCTCATCATCAACGCCGCCGACCTGCCGGCCACCCAGCTGATCCAGCCCGGCAGCCGGGCCTTCCATCGCCTGCATGTGGCCGGCGACCCGGCCGAGGTGGCGCGCTTCGAGACCTGGGCCAAGGGCCGCCTGCAGCGGGGCGAGAGCCTCGAGACCGTCGACAACGCCCGCCCGGAGGTGCGCACTGTGCTCGACCGGGCCGAACGCTTCCTGCGCTTCGCGGCGATGCTGGCGGTGGTGCTGGCGGCGGTGGCGGTGGGGCTGGCGACCCGGCGCTTCGTCGAACGCCACCTGGACGGCTGCGCGGTGATGCGCTGCCTGGGTGCGGGCCAGGCGCAGCTGATGGGGCTCTTCATCGGCGAGTTCGTGCTGCTGGGGCTGGCAGCCGGGGTGGTCGGCTGCGTGCTGGGCTTCGGGGTGCAGTTCGTGCTGGCGGGCTTGCTCGGCGGGTTGGTCGGGGTGCCGCTGCCGGCGCCGGGCGGCTGGCCGGTGGCCCACGGCATGGCGGTGGCGCTGCTGCTCCTGCTGGGTTTTGCGCTGCCGCCGCTGATCCGCCTGGGGCGGGTGTCCACGCTGCGCGTGCTGCGCCGGGAATGGAACGGCGTGGCGGCACGGGAAGGCCTAGCCTGGGGCCTGGGGGCGCTGGTGCTGGCCGGCCTGCTGGTGGCGATCGCCCGCGACTGGCTGCTGGGGGCCTGGGTGGTGGGCGGCTTTGCGCTGGCCTTTGCGGTGTATGGGCTGGTGGCCTGGCTGGTGCTGGGCCTGCTTGGCCACCTGCGGGCGGTGGCCGGCAGCGGCTGGCGCTATGGCCTGGCGGCGCTGCGGCGGCGGCCGGTGGCGAGCCTGGTGCAGGTGCTGGCGCTGGGCATGGGGCTCACCGCGCTGCTGCTGCTCACCCTGGTGCGCAGCGATCTCCTCGACAACTGGCGCCAGGCTACCCCGGCCGATGCGCCGAACCGCTTCGTGATCAACATCCAGCCCGACCAGCTGGCGCCGCTGCGCGCCTTCTTTGCTGGCGACGGCCGCCCGGCGCCGCTGCTGCAGCCGATGATCCGCGGCCGCCTGGTGGCGCTGAACGGCCGCCCGGTGGGCCCCGACGACTACACCGACGACCGTGCCCGGCGCCTGGTGGACCGCGACTTCAACCTCTCCTTCGACAGCCGCCTGCCGGACGGCAACAGCGTGGTGGCGGGGCGCTGGCACGGGGCCGACACCACGCCCCAGTTCTCCGTCGAGCAGGGCCTCGCGCAAACCCTCGGGCTGGCGATGGGCGACGTGCTCAGTTTCGAGATCGCCGGGGTGCGCAGCGAGGCGCGTATCACCAGCCTGCGCAAGCTCGACTGGGATTCGATGCGGGTCAACTTCTTCGTGATCGCCGCCCCCGGCATGCTCGACAGCCAGCCGGCCAGCTACATCACCAGCTTCCACCTGCCCGCCGCGCAGATGGAGTTTGCCAACCGGCTGGTGGCGGCCTTCCCCAACCTCACGGTGATCGACGTGGCGGCGGTGATCGGCCAGATCCAGGGCATGGTCGAGCAGCTGATCGGGGCGGTGCAGTTCGTTTTCGGCTTTGCCGTGGTGGCCGGGGTGGTGGTGCTCCTCGGGGCGCTCCAGGCCACCCACGACGAGCGCGAGAAGGAGCTCGCCATCCTGCGCACCCTGGGCGCCCGCAACCGCCAGCTGCGGGGGGCGCTGCTGGCCGAGTTTGCGGCCCTCGGGCTGATCGCCGGGGCGCTGGCCGGGGTCGGCGCGACCGGCATCGGCTGGGCGCTGGGGCACTTCGTGTTCAAGCTGCCCTACGCGCCGAGTCTGCTGCCGGTGCTGGCCGGGGCGCTGGCCGGTTGCGTGGTGGTGATGCTGGCCGGCTGGCTGGGCACCCGCCACCTGCTGTCGCGGCCGCCCCTCGAGAGCCTGCGCGCGCTCACCTGAAGCCTGCGGGGGCCGGTGTTTGCCGGCCCGCCGGTATACTCGGGCCGATGAACCCCGAATCTGCTTCCAGCCTGCTGCCCTGGCTCATCGCCGCCCTTGCCGTCACCCTCGCCGCCGTCGTCTGGCTGGCGCTTCAGCTCGGCCGTCTGGGCCGCCGCGTGGATGAGCAGTTCGCCCAGCTGCAGCTGAGCCTGCTGCGGGACATCCAGACCGCCACCACCGCCGGCAGCGACCGCGTCATCGACCTGGTGGCCGGCGAGGTGGACAACCTGCGCGACCGCCTCGACGCCGAGCAGGCCGCCTCCCGCCAGGCCCTGCAGCAGCTGCACCTGGCTTTCGTCGGCCAGCTCGGCTCCCAGCGGGAGGAGACCATGCTGCGCCTCGCCGAGCTGGCGAATGCCTTCGCCGCCGGCCAGGAGAAGCTGCGCAGCACCCTGCTCGCCGAGACCCTCAAGACCCTCTCCGAGCATGCCCGGGCCGACCGCGAGCTCTTGCAGAGCGGCCTCAAGAGCGGCTCGGAGCAGCTCTCGGGCAGCTTCGAGGCCCTCAACCGCACGGTGGGCGAGCGCCTGGAAGCGATCAGCGGCCATGTGAACCAGCGCCTCGACGAGGGCTTCCGCAAGACCAACGAGACCTTCACCAGCGTGATGACCCGCCTCGCCACCATCGACGAGGCCCAGAAGAAGATCGGCGACCTCACCACCAACGTGGTCAGCCTGCAGGAGCTGCTGGGCGACAAGCGCGCCCGCGGCGCCTTCGGCGAGGTGCAGCTGGAGGCCCTGGTGCGCAACGCGCTGCCGCCCGAGGCCTTCGACTTCCAATACACCCTGCCCAACGGCACCCGCGCCGACTGCGTGCTGCGCCTGCCGGAGCCGACCGGCATGGTCATCGTCGACTCCAAGTTCCCCCTCGAGAACTACCACCGCATGTACGCCCCCGAGGCCGGCGAGCTGGAACGCCGCGCCGCCCAGGGCGCCTTCCGCAGCGACGTGAAGAAGCACGTCGATGCGATCGCCGGCAAATACATCCTGCCCGACGTGACCTCGGACGGCGCGGTGATGTTCATCCCCGCCGAGGCGGTGTTCGCCGAGATCCACGCCTACCACCCGGAAGTGGTGGCCTACGCCATGACGCGCCGGGTGTGGATCGTTTCGCCGACCACCCTGATGGCAGTGCTCAACACCGCCCGCGCGGTGTTGAAGGACGTGGAGACGCGCAAGCAGATCCACGTGATCAAGGACGCCCTGGGCAAGCTGGCGAAGGATTTCAACCGCTTCGACGACCGCATGCAGAAGCTCGCCACCCACATCCGCCAGGCGGGCGAGGACGTGGCGGAGGTGCAGACCTCGTCGCGGAAGATCACCGCGCACTTCCAGAAGATCGAGGCGGCGCAGCTGGATGAACTGCCGGGGGCGTTGCCGGGGGAGGGGGGGTGAGGCTGTTTTCTGGTCGTTGATGGGGACCAGGGGCTTTCCGTTGATTTACGTTCCGTCGGCCGGGGCTCGCCCCGGCGGGCTCGGTTTCTGTTCGTTGATGGGGACCAGGGGCTTGTTGCTGGTTTGGCGTTCCGTCGGCCGGGTCCCGGCCCGGCGGCCGGCCTACTTTCTTGCGTCGCCAAGAAAGTAGGCAAAGAAGCGACCCCTGCTTCACCGGTCCTTGGCTCAAGCTGTCGCTTGATCCAAGGACTCCCCTGCGCTGCTCGCATCGGGCGGCCGGCGCAGAACTCGCCCGCTGCGCGGGCTCAGACAGCTGCGCCGGAAGGCCCCGCCCGCTGCTGCGCTGCTCGGCGGCTCAGAAGGGGCTTTCAGCAGACACCGAGCCTTTACTGGGATGGCTTGTGTGATCAATGCGCAGAAAAACACGCCGGCTATTTCAGCCAACCC
>JAKLLM010000210.1 GCA_023150125.1 Zoogloea sp. | reverse complement strand
AAGCGCCGCCTGCGCGCGCTGGAGAACCGCGAGATCGACGCCGGCCCCCAGGCCGACCTGTTCGCCAGCCTGCCCGCCGAGGAGCCCGAGCTGCCCGGCCACCCGGTTCTCGGCGCGCTCGCCGCCATCGACCCGGACGCCCTCACGCCGCGGGAGGCGCTGGAGGCGCTCTACGAGCTCAAGCGGCTGTCGGCGTGATGCTGCGCGGCGCCCTCCTCGCCCTCGCCGCCGTGCTGTCGCCCGCGCTGCAGGCGGCGGAGCCGTTCAGCTTCGGCGTGCTCGGTGACATCCCCTACAACCGCTTCGAGCGCCAGCACCTGCCCGAGGTGCTGGCCGAGATGGACGCCGAAGGGCTGCGGGTGGTGGTGCACGACGGCGACATCAAGAGCGGCGGCGAGCGCTGCGACGACGCGCTCTACCAGGATCGGCTGGCGGTGTTCGAGGCCAGCCACACGCCCTTCGTGTTCGTGCCCGGCGACAACGACTGGACCGACTGCCGGCGCAAGAGCAACGGCGCCTACGACCCGCTGGAGCGGCTGGCGCGGCTGCGCGAGCTGTTCTTTGCCCGGCCCGGGCAGACCCTCGGACGCTACCCGCTGGCCGTCGACAGCCAGGCCGGCGATGCCGCCTTCGGGGCCTACCGGGAGCACCTGCGCTGGCAGATCGGCCCGGTGCTCTTCGTGACCCTCAATGTGCCGGGCGGTGGCAACAACATCGGCCAGGGGCCCCAGCCGGGCGCCGAGTTCATCGAGCGCAGCGCAGCCCTGCGGGCCTGGATCAGCGCGGCCTTCAGCCGGGCCCGGGCCCAGAAGCTGGAGGGCGTGGTGCTGATCCAGCAGGCCAACCCGGATCTGGAGGATTTCAGCGCCGGCCGCGGCAGCCGGGCTTACCGTGAGCTGCTCGGTCAGTTGCTGGCCGAAAGCCGGGCCTTTGCCGGCGAGGTGCTGCTGGTGCACGGCGACAGCCACGTGCACCGCTTCGATCAGCCCCTGCGTGACCCGGCCAGCGGCAAGCGGCAGGCCAACTTCACTCGCCTCGAAACCTGGGGCTCGCCCTTCATGGGCTGGGTGAAGGTGGACGTGACGCCGGGCACGAAGCCGCTGTTTCGCGTCACGCCGCGGATGTATTCGGCCCGGGGCAACTGAAGCTGCCGGCGGCCCTACTGCTGCTGCGGGCGCATCCGCTCGCTGACGGTCTGCAGCGCCTGGCGCAGGGTTTCGGCGGCGGCATCGACACCGTCGGCGGCGGCGTTCTCGGCCACCACGTGATAATGCAGCACCAGCAGGCCACGGAGCTTGTCCCAGGCCACCGGGTTGCTGCCGTTGCAGAGGCTGCTGTCATTGCGCAGCACGGCCTCGGCGACGCCCGGCTGCAGCATGTGGATGCCGCACAGCTGGGCCAGCCGGGCGATTTCCATGTCGATCGATGCCAGTTCGGCGTTGTAATGTTCGAGACTCACCTGTCACTCCTCATAACAAACGGCCCTGCCGTATTGCATTGCAGCATACACCTCTTTGACATTGACCATGAACACCCCCATCGACATCAGTGAAGAATCCGGCGTCCGCTACCTGCACTTCGGCTCCGATTGGATACAGGGCGCGATGCGCCTGCGCAAGCCCGACGCGCTCGAACTCGAATACACCCGCGAGATGATGGCCGGGCTGCTCCTGCGTCCCGCACCGTGGCCGGCCCGCGTGCTGCTGATCGGGCTGGGCGCCGGGTCGCTGGCCAAGTTCGTGCATCGCCAGCTGCCCGGGGCCTCGACCACCGTCGTCGAGATCGCACCGGAAGTGCATGGCGTGGCGCGACAGTACTTCCGCCTGCCCGACGAGGACGAGCGCCTGCGGGTGGTGATCGGCGACGGGGCCGCCTTCGTCGAGCAGGACGACAGCCAGTGGGACCTGATCGCCGTTGACGGCTTCGACCGCAACGCGCGCGCCGGCGCCCTGGCGGGTCAGGACTTCTACGAGGCCTGCCGGCGGCGTTTGTCGGCGGACGGCCTGCTGGCGGTCAACATGTTCGGCGAACTGCGGGGCTTCAAGACGCAGCTCCAGCGGCTGAATAAAGCCTTCGACGGCCGCGTGCTGGCGTTGCCGCCCTGCCCCAGCGGCAACGTGGTGGCCTTTGCGACGGCTGGCGAAGTGATCGAGGTGGACGCAGCGCTGCTGGAGGCGCGTGCCGCGGCCCTCGAGGCCGGCACTGGGCTCAAGCTCGGGAACACCCTCAAGCGGCTCAGGAAATCCGGCCTGCTGGGCGAAGGCAGGCTGCGGCTGTAGAGCCGCCTGGGGTTCCTGGACTTCCTGTTGGCATTCTCAAAGCTTCATGTCATGATCTGATCTGTATGGACAGACAGTGTCTTGCACGCGCGTCGGCCACGGGGCTGGCGCGCTGCAGCGCGTCCGGGTTCATCGGGAGAACACGGCATGAGTGACCCCAAGAAGGCGAATTACCCAAAAGCCCCCTACATCATCTGCAAGGACCAGACGGTCCTCAGCTGCGGCCGCATCCCCAAGGTCGTCGATGTCCCCTGCGAACACGTGGGCGCTTGCATCGTGGTGCATGGCGTCAATGACGTGGGCACCGCCTACCCGGCCGTCGAGGAAGGGTTGATCGACGGAATCTCCCAGCGCATGGGCTGGGACCCGTGCAACAAGGGGCTCATGCCGCCCTACACCGCCGCCACCTACCGCCTGCCTACTGCCGATGACGCAAAACGGCTGGAGGACGACCCGGATGCGGTGTTCTACAAGCGCAGCGTTACCTCCGATACGGCCAGCCCGGTGATTCCGTTTTACTGGGGGTATCGGGTCAATCACAACAGCAAGCACGGCAAGCTTAACGGCCAGAATACTGACGGTTTAGGCAACCGCCTCGACAAAGACCTGAGCAAGGGCGGCGGCCCCTTCGCCAATGCCACCAACAACATTCCGGACATGTGGAACCGGGGCTTCTCGGCGCTCGGCGGTGCGGCGGATGCTGCTTCCGGGGACCCGTACCGGCCGGTGCTGGCCGGCCCGGGCCGGATGTACTTCGTGCTGGCCGCCCAGCGCCTGGCAGCCCTGGTGTCGATGATCCGCGACTACGACAAAGATGAGACCGTCAACATCATCGCCCACAGCCAGGGATGCCTGGTCTCCCTGCTGGCCCAGGCCTTCCTGATGGACCAGGGGAAAAAGCCCGCCGACACCCTGATCCTGACCCATCCGCCCTACGCGCTGGAGCCCGTGCTCCTCGAAAAGCTCGGCAGGGAAAAGGGCGACGGCAAGGATGAAGGCAAGCCCCCCGCGCCTGCTCCCGCTCCGGCCCCGACGCCAGCTGCCACCGGCCAGGCTGGCGAGAAGGCCACGAGCCCGGACAAGGCCATCAGCCAGCGGGGCGGCGAAGATCATGTGATGAAGGGTCTCTACAAGGCCCTCGAAGGGCGGCAGAGCATGAAGGCCCGGCTCGATACCTTGATCAACATCGTCCAGGGTGTCTACGCCGGGAAGAAGTCCAGCGAGAAATCAGACCAGAAACCAGGCGAAAAATCCGCTTGGAGCGACGACGAGCTCGCCCGCATGCGCAGCGCCGGTGTACATAGCCTCGCCTGGCAGGCCACCGCAGACCGGGACAATCGCGGCAAGGTCTATCTCTACTTCTGCCCCGAGGACATGACCGTGGGGCTGCGCACCGTGCAAGGCATCGGCTGGCAGGGCGTGCCCAACCGGATCGGGGATCGGCCCTCCGCGCTGGTCAACACCCTGGGCCAGGGCAGGGGCCGTGACAAGCTGCAGCTCTCCGACTGGGAGAATGCCCGGAAGCCCCTTGCAGAGCTGGGGCCCGGCTTCTTCCAGCGGGTGTTCACCGCCAAGACCCGGAGTGTCGACAAGGTGAACCAGGTCTTCCGGGTCGGGCTCCCGCCGCAGGATTTTCCGCTGAGGGCGGAGGGCGAGAGCGATCGCGACCACGTGGATGGCGGTTACTTCAGCAATCACGCCAAGTTTGCCGAGCTTCCCGGCGCCAATGGCAACCAGCTGCCCGGCCGGCAACGGCTGCCGCGCAGCGCCATCCTGGGTGAGGACGGGGTTCGCTTCATCAACGGCGAGCCCCTGAAGACGCCTCACATCGCCGATCTCTTCGCCGGTGCGCTGGAGACCTCGGATAAGGCCAAGGCCGGCAAGTTCGAGCGGGTGGACCCCATCGACGCCGCCATCGCCGTCACCCGCGCTTACGGAATCAAGCCAGTAAATCCGCAGGTGATCGATGACCCCCGGCCTGGCCACGGCCGCGCAGCGCTTGCGAGCGGCGGCAACTCGACGAGCAGAACCCTCCTGCCCCGTGAGCTGGCGGACGTCGCAGCCAGGCTCAACGAGAACAAGCCGGAGGGCGACAAGATGACGCTCACCACGGCCGTCGCGACCGGCGACGGGCGCCTCGTCATCCATCGCAACGAAACCCCCAACGAAGCCCGCCTGCGCCACCAGCAGGCAAGCAGCCCCCGCTCCTTCCACAGCGCCATCTGGGCCAGCAGGGCCAATCACGCCAAAGTCACGGCCTACGACATCGCCGTGGGTCAGGGGCGGGCGGTGAGCAACCCGAGTTTTTATGCGTATCTGTGTGCGGTGGCGGATTGGAGGTTGAAGAAGCCGTTACCCAAAGAGCAGATCCGGAAGGGGATCCTGACATGGCGACAATTTGCTGCACGGTATGCGTGCTACTTTGATGTCGAATGCCCCGATCGAAAAGAGATCATCAAAGATAGCTGTGAATATTATTCCAGTGGCGAGCTTCCGTCGTGTATCCCGACCATCGCAGGACGTCCCAGTGCCATAGTGGTGGAAACGACTGATGGTCGAAGCGTTCCCCTATCGCAGGGTGTGAAATGCGAGAAATGAAATCTGACTGTTCTGGCTCTGCAGCCAAAGGTTTTTTCCGGTGGCGCTTGGTCTGGACGGTTCTTCTGTTCATCGCGGTGCTGGCTGGATGGACCTTTTACCTAATGCAAATAGATCATGCGGTCTTCACTGATTCCGAGGGGAACTCAATGAAAAAATGGATGATGTGGCTCGGTGTGCCGGTAGTTGGTGTGCTGCTGATCCTCTTGGCTGAGAGGGGAGTCAACGCTTACATGATTGCCGAAGGGGAAAAAAGTGCTGTGAGGATGGCTGCAGCGCAGAAGAAAAATTTGCGCCGACTGGCGGGTGAGGAGCCAGGGCAGTATGTTCTCGAAGTCATCGGCCTCGGCGTCTCCCTCGACAAACACCGCCAAGGCAAGCTCTGGGACGCTCTGCAAAAGGGGCATCCCTTTGGCACGATCCGGGAGCAAGATCCAAATAAGTACTCCTGGAGTGAAGATGACAAACTCGGGGACGAGGGAAGCGCTAGCGCTTCCGCGCTCGAGAACGGGATCCGTGGTCTGCCGATATATTGGCCAGCGCCGTCCTTTTTTGCCACAGAACCATCGGAGGATCCTGAGTGGCAAGCAAGCGACATGGATCCTCCTATCGGCACCGTCGCAGCCACCGACAGCAATGGCCTCCCCTTTACACTTTTCATTCCGGCTGGCTACATGCTGTCGGACCACCCCGACCGCCTGCTCGAGAGAGCCTTCGCCTTCTTCGACGCTCACCCCGACGTTCCTTATCTGGTTGTTGCCGCCAGCGATGGCCTGTATTTCCGCCATCTGAACCGCCCGAAGGGCAGCCCACCGCTCATTTACAACGGCTACTACGTCCCCTCGATGCCCGCCTCCTCGGCCCTCTTCGTCCTCGCCCGACGCGAGCGGGTCGAGGTGCTGCGGCCGTTTGCGTTTGAAGATACATCCATCGAAGACTTTGCCAACGAGAACCACCGT
>JAKLLM010000209.1 GCA_023150125.1 Zoogloea sp. | reverse complement strand
CAGAACCACGGCTTTGCCGCGGATGCCGCAACGCTGCCGGCCAATGTGCGGACGACCCATGTGTCCCTGTTCGACGGCAGCCTGCAGGGCCTGGCGCGCACCGACGTGCCTGCCTTCTCGTTCCAGGGGCACCCGGAAGCCAGCCCCGGTCCCCACGATGTGGCCTACCTGTTCGATCGATTCATTTCGCTGATGGAGGCGAAGGGCTGAAGCCGATCCTTGCGCAGGCGCGCTCCGGCGCGCCTTTTCCCGCTAATCCGCTTTCCTGCCCCTGAAGAACCATGCCCAAACGTACAGACATCAAGACCATCCTCATCATTGGTGCCGGCCCGATCATCATCGGCCAGGCCTGTGAATTCGACTACTCCGGCGCCCAGGCCTGCAAGGCCCTGCGCGAAGAGGGTTACAAGGTCGTGCTGGTGAACTCCAACCCGGCCACGATCATGACCGACCCGGAAACGGCGGACGTCACTTACATCGAGCCGATCACCTGGCAGGTCGTCGAGCGCATCATCGAGAAAGAGCGCCCCGACGCCGTGCTTCCCACCATGGGTGGCCAGACGGCACTCAACTGCGCCCTCGACCTCGCCCGCAACGGCGTGCTCGAGAAGTACGGCGTGGAGCTCATCGGGGCCACGGAAGAGGCCATCGACAAGGCCGAGGATCGCCTGAAGTTCAAGGATGCGATGACCAAGATCGGTCTCGGCTCCGCGCGCTCCGGCATCGCCCACAGCATGGACGAGGCCCATCAGGTGCAGGCCGAGATCGGCTTTCCGGTCATCATCCGCCCGTCCTTCACCCTGGGCGGCACCGGCGGCGGCATCGCCTACAACACCGAAGAGTTCGTCGAGATCTGCAAACGCGGCCTCGAAGCGTCCCCGACCAACGAGCTGCTCATCGAAGAGTCGCTGATCGGCTGGAAGGAATACGAGATGGAAGTGGTCCGCGACAAGGCGGACAACTGCATCATCGTGTGCTCCATCGAGAACCTTGACCCGATGGGCGTGCACACCGGCGACTCGATCACCGTCGCCCCAGCCCAGACGCTGACCGACAAGGAATACCAGATCCTCCGCAACGCCTCCATCGCGGTGCTGCGCGAGATCGGCGTCGATACCGGCGGCTCCAACGTGCAGTTCGCGATCAATCCGGCCGATGGCCGCATGATCGTCATCGAGATGAACCCGCGGGTGTCGCGTTCGTCGGCGCTGGCCTCCAAGGCCACCGGCTTTCCGATCGCCAAAGTCGCTGCCAAGCTGGCGGTGGGCTTCACCCTCGACGAGCTCAAGAACGACATCACCGGGGGTGCGACCCCGGCGTCCTTCGAGCCTTCCATTGACTACGTCGTCACCAAGATCCCGCGCTTTGCCTTTGAGAAGTTCCCGGCTGCCAACGATCGCCTGACCACCCAGATGAAGTCGGTGGGCGAGGTGATGGCCATGGGGCGGACCTTCCAGGAGTCCTTCCAGAAGGCCCTGCGTGGCCTCGAAACCGGCGCCTACGGTCTCGACGAGATCGAAGCCGACCAGGACGACCTTGAGAGAGAGCTCGGCGAGCCGGGCGCCCAGCGCATCTGGTACGTCGGCCAGGCCTTCCGCGAGGGCATGTCCTTCGAGCAGGTCCAGGCGCTGACCCGCATCGATCCCTGGTTCCTGATCCAGATCGAAAACATCGTCAAGACCGAGAAGTCGCTTACCGGCCGCTCGCTCAAGGGCATCGGTGCCGCCGAGCTGCGCGAGCTGAAGCGCAAGGGCTTCGCCGACCGTCGCCTGGCCAAGCTGCTGGGCACCGACGAAACCTCGGTGCGCCTGCATCGGCATGCCGCAGGTGTCCGCCCGGTCTTCAAGCGCGTCGATACCTGCGCGGCCGAGTTCGCCACCTCCACGGCCTACCTGTACTCCTCCTACGAGGACGAGTGTGAGGCCCGCCCGACCAGCAGCAAGAAGATCATGGTGCTGGGCGGTGGCCCGAACCGGATCGGCCAGGGCATCGAATTCGACTACTGCTGCGTGCATGCGGCAATGGCGATGCGCGAGGACGGCTACGAGACCATCATGGTCAACTGCAACCCGGAGACCGTCTCCACCGATTACGACACCTCCGACCGCCTTTACTTCGAACCGCTGACCCTCGAGGACATCCTCGAGATCGTCGCCGTCGAGCAGCCGGTTGGCGTGATCGTCCAGTTCGGCGGCCAGACGCCGCTGAAGCGTGCCCGTGACCTCGAGGCCAACGGCGTGCCCATCATCGGCACCAGCCCCGACATGATCGATGCGGCCGAAGACCGCGAGCGCTTCCAGAAGCTGCTGTTCGAGCTGGGCCTCAAGCAGCCGCCCAACCGTACGGCCCGCACGCCCGAAGACGCCGTGCGTCTGGCTGCCGAGATCGGTTACCCGCTGGTGGTGCGTCCGAGCTACGTGCTGGGCGGCCGGGCGATGGAAATCGTCCATGAGCAGAAAGATCTCGAGCGCTACATGCGCGAGGCGGTGAAGGTTTCCAACGATTCGCCGGTGCTCCTCGACCGCTTCCTCAACGACGCCACCGAAGTCGACGTCGATGCGCTGTCCGACGGCAAGCGCGTGATGATCGGCGGCATCATGGAGCACATCGAGCAGGCTGGCGTCCACTCGGGCGACTCCGCCTGTTCGCTGCCGCCCTTCACCCTCTCCGCCAAGCTGCAGGACGAGCTGCGTCGCCAGACCGAAGCGATGGCGCGTGCCCTCAACGTCTGCGGCCTGATGAACGTGCAGTTCGCGATCCAGGGCCAGGGCGACGCCGCCGTGGTTTACGTGCTCGAGGTGAACCCCCGCGCATCGCGTACCGTTCCCTTCGTTTCCAAGGCCTGTGGCCTGCCGCTCGCCAAGATCGCCGCCCGCTGCATGGCTGGGCGCAGCCTCGACGAGCAGGGCGTGGCCGGTGAAGTCGTGCCGCCGTACTACTCGGTGAAGGAAGCCGTGTTCCCCTTCGTCAAGTTCCCGGGGGTCGATACCATCCTCGGCCCCGAGATGAAGTCCACCGGTGAAGTGATGGGCGTCGGCCGCACCTTCGCGGAAGCCTTCGTCAAGAGCCAGATCGGCGCCGGCGTGCGCCTGCCGACCGCCGGCAAGGCTTTCATCAGCGTCAAGCACACCGACCGGCCGAAGGCCATCGAGGTGGCGCGCGAGCTCATCGACCTGGGTTTCTCGGTTGTCGCGACCCGCGGCACGGCTTCGGCGATCGCCGGTGCCGGGCTGGCCGTGTCCGAGGTCAACAAGGTGAATGAAGGTCGTCCGCACATCGTGGACATGATCAAGAACAACGAGATCAGCCTCGTCATCAACTCCGTCGAGGAGAAGCGTCAGGCGGTCACCGATTCCCGTTCGATCCGCACCAGCGCGCTGGCAGCCAAGGTCACGGTGTTCACGACCATCGAGGGTGCCAAGGCGGCCTGCATGGGCATGCGCCACCTGTCCGGTCTCGAGGCCTACTCGCTGCAGGCCCTGCATGCGGAGCTCGGCAAGGCATGAACAAGGTTCCCCTGACTGTTGCCGGGGCTGAAAAGCTCCGGCTGGAACTCCAGCGACTGAAAACCGTGGATCGTCCCGAGGTGATCGCCGCGATCGCCGAGGCGCGGTCCCACGGAGACCTTTCGGAAAACGCCGAGTACGATGCTGCAAAGGAGCGCCAAGGCTTCATCGAGGGGCGCATCCGCGAGGTGGAGGGCAAGCTCTCCAACGCCCAGATCATCGATCCGAAGCTGCTCGACGCAGATGGCCGTTGTGTTTTCGGCGCAACCGTCGAGCTCGAAGATCTGGATACCGGCGATACAGTGACCTATCAGATCGTCGGTGACGACGAAGCCGACATCAAGGACGGCAAGATTGCGATCAGTTCGCCCATCGCGCGGGCCCTCATCGGCAAGTTTGCGGGTGACGTAGCCGAGGTGCAGGCGCCGGGAGGCGTTCGTGAGCTCGAACTGATCGACGTCCGTTACGTCTGATCGACTGACGATGCAGCGCCTGGCCGAGCACCTTTACAGCGTCGCGATCACCCTCTGGGTGGGGGCACTGTGGGCGATCGGCTATCTGGCGGCCCCGGCCCTGTTCCGCTTGCTCGATGACAGGGCCCTGGCCGGGCGACTGGCCGGGGAGATGTTCACCTATGTAGCCTGGCTGGGCATGGCGGCCGCTGCCTATCTGCTGGTTTTCGTTGCCTTGCGCAAGGAGGGCGGTGCTTTCAGGAGCAGCGTCTTCTGGCTCGTGCTGTGCATGCTCCTGCTCACGGTTGCGGGATACTTCGGCGTCCAGCCGATCCTGGCCCAGTTGAAGGCAGACTCGTTTCCGCGCGAAGTGATGGAAAGCGCCTTGCGCGATCGCTTCGTGGCCTGGCACGGAGTGTCGAGCGTGGTATATCTGATTCAGAGCCTGCTCGGCCTGGTGCTGGTGGCGCTGCAGGGGCGCGGCCTGCGCTGACCGCGGCCCCGCATGCGCCGGTCAGTCGGCCGGGTTGCGTCGGCTTTTGTTCGGGGCCGCGAACCAGTGGGTCTTCTTGGGGGCTTTGGCGGTCAGCGAGGCGATGCCGCGGCGGGCCGAAAGTGCCTTGGCGGACTTGGCTTTCGCGACCGGCTTCTTGGGGCGCTCGACGCTGCTGCCTGCGGAGGCTTCCTCCTCACGCTTTTCCCGCCACACGACCAGGGTCTTGCCAATATGCTGGACGGCCGCTGCCTGAAGTTCAGCGCAGACGGTTTCCATGATCGAATCCCGGTGGGCGCGGTCTTCACCATAGACGCGGATCTTGATGAGTTCGTGAGCCTGGAGGGCGTGGTCGATCTCCTTGAGCACGGAGGGCGTGAGCCCGTTGCTGGAGACGCTGACGACCGGATGCAGGTGGTGGGCCTGCGCACGAAACGCTCGCCGTTGAGCCGGCGTGAGTTCAATCATTTTGAAACCCATTGACAAAAGGGCGTAATTGTACCGCGATGAAGCGTAGCAAGACCAGCAAATCCTGGATGGCGGAGCATGTCAATGATCCCTTCGTTCAGCGTGCCAAGTCAGAGGGTTGGCGAGCCCGGGCAGCCTATAAATTGATGGAGATCGACGACCGGGACAAGCTCATCCGCCCCGGGATGGTCGTCGTCGACCTCGGTGCAGCGCCGGGCTCGTGGAGCCAGGTGGCGATCAAGCGCGTGGGCGAGTCCGGGCGGGTCTTCGCGCTGGACCTCCTGCCGATGGAGCCCATCGTCGGCGTCGAATTCATGCAGGGCGACTTTCACGACGAGGCGTTCGTCGAGCGTTTCGAGGAAATGCTGGATGGCCGGCAGGTCGACCTTGTAATGTCAGACATCGCGCCCAATATATCGGGCATTCCCAGCAGCGATCAGGCTCGCTCGATTTACCTGGCCGAACTTGCCCTTGATTTTGCCCGGAAGCACCTCGCAATCGGTGGGCGTTTCCTGGTCAAGGTCTTCCAGGGTGAAGGCTTCGACGCATTTCGCAAGCAGATCGAGGCCGACTTCAAGTCGGTGCTGGTGCGCAAGCCCCAGGCCTCCCGAGGCAGGAGCGCCGAGGTCTATCTGCTGGGTACGGGCAGGCGTGCGTAGGCGGGGAGGGCAATCATTGTTCCCCTCTATGATGACGATGATTTGATCGATCGAACGATCAGACATAGAATCAGTCCACACAGTTGTAGCTCATGTCGGGCTGTCAAGGAATCGCGTGAACAATTTATTCAAGAATCTTGCGATCTGGTTGGTGATCGGCGTCGTGCTGATGACCGTCTTCAACCAGTTCAACAACCGCCAGGCCGCCCAGAATTCGGTCGAGTACTCCCAGTTCATGGAGGACGCCAAGCAGGGCAAGATCGCCAAGGCGGTCGTGG
>JAKLLM010000208.1 GCA_023150125.1 Zoogloea sp. | reverse complement strand
GGGTAGGCCAGCTTCTTCCAGAGGGCGATCTCATAGCGGGTCGTGCGCTGGTTGTTCTCCTCAAGGTGGCGGATGTACGAGTACAGCGTCGACACCGACATGCGCTCCGGCACGACCATCAACACCGACAGCACTTCGGGCGTGAGCTCGGACTTCCAGACCAGGTCGGGCAGCACCCGCGTCTCGGTGCGATCCCCCAAGAAGCGGGTCTGCTGCACATCGCGCAGGCGCCAGCCCTCGGCCGCGCCCTCATGGACGCCCGTCTCGGCCTCGCTGATCGAAACCAGCGCAGCCCGCTCGTCGAACTCGTAGATGCGCACGCCCTGCAGCGAGGTATCCGGCAGGACACTGCGCACATTCACGAAGCGCCGGCCATCGCGCACCCACAGGCCGGTGCGCAGCTCCTGGGACACCATCGACCGCGTCGCCGCCAGACGCCACTGCTGGGCGGCACGCTCGGCCGGCGGCGCCAGGTATTCGCCAAAGATGAAGGTCAACGCGACGAAGACGCTGCCGATCCCCAGCAGGGCAAACAGGAAGCGCGTCGTGGACAGACCCGAGGCCCGTAGCACGGTGATCTCGGAATGCCGGGCAAAGGTGGTCAAGGCATACAACGTGCCGATCAGCACCGCGATCGGCATGAGCTCATACACCCGGCCCGGCAGGATCATCGCCACGTAAACGGCAGCGTGATACAGCATGTAGCCGTTCTTGCCGACCTCGTCTAGCTCATTGACGAGGTCGAAGAACGCAAACAACCCCAGGAAGGCCAGCAGCACCAGCAGCACCGCGGCGTAGATCTCGCGGCTCAGGTAGCGGACATAAACCGGAATCATCAACGCCTCCGCCAGCGCGCAAAAACGCTGATCCGCCGATAGAACAGGATCGCCAGGACACCCAGCATCACCACGTGGGGCACCAGCAGGCCGACATCGAAACGCATCCGCCCCTGCCCGATCCACGACTGGCAGACGCTGACCGCGTTGCTGTAGATCAGGTAAACCAATACCGCCAGAATGAGGTTGTTGGTGCGCCCGGCCCGCGGGTTGACGAAGGACAGCGGGATCGCCAGCAGCGCCAGCATCAGGGCCAGCAAGGGCGTACTGATGCGGCCCATCAGCTCACCCCGGTTGCGGTCGTCCGGGTTCTTGATGAGCGCGGGCAGCGTAAGGGTCCGGGGTTGCCGCGGCGCGCTGGCGGCCTCCTTGGACTCCATCCTGATCTGGTAACGCTCGAACTCCATCACCCGGTAGCTCGGCGTACCGGGCGTGCCCTCGTAGCGCCGCCCGTTCTCGAGGATCACGAAGCGGTTGCCGGAGCCGTCCACCTCCGTGCGCCCCTCGGCGGCAACCATCACGCCGAGCCGGCCATTCTGCATGCTGCTCGCGAACACGTTGCGCACGCGGCCTTCCTCGCCGGACAGGGCCTCGACGAAGAACACCCGCTCGCCCCCCGAAGACTCCCGGAACAAGCCCGGCGCCACCCGGGACACGTCGTCCCGGTTGCTCAGCTGCTCCTTGTATTCGACGCTCTTCTTCTGCGCCCACGGCGCACCGAAGAGGGACAGTGCGGCGATCAGCACCGCCACCGGCACCGCAAAGCGCAGCACCGGCCGCACCCAGGCCGTGAGCGGCAGCCCGCTGGAAAACCACACCACCATCTCGGAATCGCGGTAGCTCCGCGACAGGGACATCAGGATCGCGATGAACAGGGTCAGCGACAGCACCACCGGCATCTGGGCGATCGCGCCGAAGCCGATCAGCGCCAGCACGGCATCCGCCGGCACGCGCCCGCCCGCCGCCTGGCCGAGCAGCCGGATCAGCACCGTGGAGATGAGGATGGCGAACAGCGCCACGAAGACCGCCACGGCGTTCTGCGTGAATTCGCGCTGGGCAGCTCGAAGAAAAATCATGGGGGAAACGGTCTTGGCGTCAGCAGGAGGGCTTTTTGACGTTAGCCAGGGTGCCGGCCATAATGGCGCGATGTCCTATTGACGCATGTTTCGAAGGAGAAGCGGGTGGAATTTACCATAAAGGCCGGATCGCCGGAAAAACTCAAAAGCGGCTGCGTGGTGGTCGGTGTGCTGGCCGGTGGTGAGCTCAGTGCCGCCGCGCGCGCGCTCGACGAAGCCTGCGAAGGCGCGATTTCGGCCATCCTTGCCCGGGGCGAGCTCGACGACAAGGCCGGCTCCACCCTGATGCTCCACAGCCTCCCCGGCCTCGCCGCGCCGCGCGTGCTGCTGGTCAGCCTCGGCAAGCGCGACGAGCTCTCCGACAAGGCCTACCGCGACGCCGTCGCTGCCACCGCGAAGCAGCTCGCCGGCTCGGCCGCCGCCGACGCCGCCTTCTGCCTCGCCGAAATCGAGCTGCCCAAGCGCGACCTCGCCTGGCGCCTCGCCCAGGCGGCGCAGATCCTCAAGGACAGCACCTACCGCTGCGACGAGCTGAAGTCCAAGAAAGACGAATCGAAGAAGGGCGTCCGCAAGCTCGTCTTCGTCGTCAAGGGCAAGGCCGGCGAACAGCTCGAGCACGCCATCCGCCGCGGCGAGGCCATCGCCGAAGGCATGGCCCTCACCAAGACCCTCGGCAACCTGCCCGGCAACGTGTGTACCCCGGGCTATCTCGCCACCACCGCGCGCAAGCTGGCCAAGGACCACAAGATCAAGGTCGAGGTGCTCGACCGGGACGACATGGAAAAGCTCGGCATGGGCGCCCTGCTTTCCGTGGCCCGCGGCTCCCACGAGCCGCCCAAGTTCATCATCCTCCAGTACAAGGGCGGCAAGGCCAAGGACAAGCCCGTGGTGCTGGTCGGCAAGGGCGTCACCTTCGACACCGGCGGCATCTCCCTCAAGCCCGGCGAGGGCATGGACGAGATGAAGTACGACATGTGCGGCGCGGCCAGCGTGCTCGGCACCTTCAAGGCCATCGCCCGCATGGAGCTGCCGATCAACGTGGTGGGCCTGATCCCCGCCACCGAGAACATGCCCGGCGGCTCGGCCACCAAGCCTGGCGACATCGTCACCTCGATGTCGGGGCAGACCATCGAGGTCCTCAACACCGACGCCGAAGGCCGCCTCATCCTGTGTGACGCCCTCACCTACGCCGAGCGCTTCGACCCCGTGGCGGTCGTCGACATCGCCACTCTCACCGGCGCCTGCATCATCGCCCTGGGCAACCTCACCAGCGGTCTCCTCGCCAACGACGACGCCCTCGCCGCCGAGCTCCTCGCCTGCGGCCAGGCGGCCGGCGACAAGGCCTGGCAGCTGCCCCTGTGGGACGAATACCAGGACATGCTGAAGAGCAACTTCGCCGACATCCCGAACATCGGCAGCAAGGGCGCCGGCACCATCACCGCCGCCTGCTTCCTGGCCCGTTTCACCAAGGCCTACAAGTGGGCCCACCTCGACATCGCCGGCACCGCCTGGAAGTCCGGCGCCGACAAGGGCGCCACCGGCCGCCCGGTGCCGCTGCTCACCGAGTTCCTGATCGGCCGCGCCGGCTGAGCCCGGCCCGCCGCGCCCCATGACCGAAGTCTGCTTCTACCACAACGCCCCCGACCGCCTGCGGGTCGCCTGCGTGCTCGCCGGCAAGGCCCACGGCAACGGTCGGCGGATCGTGGTGTTCGCCCCCGACGGCGGCATGGCGCGGCAGTTCGACCAGATGCTGTGGACGTTTACGCCACTGGCCTTCGTGCCCCACGTGGCGGCCTCCTCGCCGCTGGCCGCCGAAACCCCCGTCGTGATCGGCAGCCAGTTTGAAGGCCTGCCCCACGACGACGTGCTGATCAACCTCGGCGACGATCTCCCGGCAGGCTTCGAGCGTTACCGCCTGGTGATCGAGATCGTCGGCCGCAGCGACCCCGAGCGCCAGGCCGCCCGCGGGCGCTATCGTGCCTACCAGGGTCGGGGCTGCGCCCTGCGCGCCCATGACCTCGCCCAACGGAGTGGCGAATGACCGAAGCCCCGAAAGCCGAACTCGAAATCCCCCTCGAAGACGAAGACGCCGACCCGCTCTTCGAGAAGGCCGACGCCCTCATCCAGCGTCACGCCAGCTTCGCCATCGAGTCCGAACTCGACGACCTGCCCGTGCTCACCGACGTGGTCGAGCCACCGCCACCGGTCGCAGCCGCCGAGGCAGAACCCGCGCCATCCGCCGCAGCCGAGCCTCCGCTGCCCGACCTCGCCGCCGCAATCGCCGCCGCCGCGCAGGCCGAGGCCGACCGGCTCGCCGAGCGCCTGGTGGTGCTCGACAGCGCGATCAACCGGCACATCCAGGACTGGGTCGCCACCGAGCTGCCCCAGCTCGTCTCCCGCGAGCTCGACGACCTCGCCGAGCGCCTGCAGGCCGCCGCCGCCTCGCACCTGCGCGCCACCCTGCTGCCGCTCATCTCCGGCGAGATCGCCGACACCCTCGACAAGGGCCCCGAAGCCTGACACCCCAACCGCCCGGCGCCCGCCCCACGGGCAGCGCCGGCGCATCCGCTATAATCCGCGTTTTGCCATCAAAGACAGACCCCATGGAACTGGCCAAGAGTTTCGAGCCGGCGGAGATTGAACGCCGCTGGTATGAGCACTGGGAATCGAGCGGCTACTTCGCCGCCGGCCTCGACCGCAGCAAGCCTGCCGATCAATCCTTCTGCATCCTGCTGCCGCCGCCCAACGTCACCGGCACCCTGCACATGGGCCACGGCTTCAACCAGACGATCATGGACGCGCTCACGCGCTACCACCGCATGCGCGGCTGGAACACCCTGTGGCAGCCCGGCACCGACCACGCCGGCATCGCCACCCAGATCGTCGTCGAACGCCAGCTCGACGCCCAGGGCGTCAGCCGCCACGACCTCGGCCGCGAGAAGTTCCTCGAGAAGGTGTGGGAGTGGAAGGAATACTCCGGCGGCACCATCACCCGCCAGATGCGCCGCCTGGGCACCAGCCCGGACTGGAAGCGCGAACGCTTCACCATGGACGAGGGCCTGTCGAAGACGGTTACCGAGACCTTCGTGCGCCTCTACAACGAGGGCCTGATCTACCGCGGCAAGCGCCTGGTGAACTGGGACCCCAAGCTCGGCACCGCGGTATCCGACCTGGAGGTGGTGTCCGAGGAGGAGGACGGCAAGCTCTTCCACATCCTCTACCCCTTCTCCGATGGCCCGATCGGCGACCTGCAGGGCCTGACGGTGGCCACCACCCGCCCCGAGACCCTGCTCGGCGACGTCGCGGTCATGGTGCATCCCGAAGACGAGCGCTATGCCCAGCTGATCGGCAAGACCGTCACCCTGCCGCTCACCGGCCGCCACATCCCGATCATCGCCGACGACTACGTCGACCGCGAGTTCGGCACCGGCTGCGTCAAGGTCACCCCAGCGCACGACTTCAACGACTACGCCGTGGGGCAGCGCCACAAGCTCGACATGATCGTGGTGCTCACGCTCGCGGGCAGCGTGCCCGCGGTCGCCGAACGCTACACCACCGACGGCGTGATGCTGCAGGGGGCGGCGATGCCCGCCGGCGTCGCCGGCCTGGACCGCGTGGCGGCGCGCGACAAGGTGGTCGAGGACCTGCAGGCGCTCGGGCTGATGGTCGACATCAAGGCGCACAAGCTGCAGGTGCCGCGCGGCGACCGCACCGGCGTCGTGATCGAGCCGATGCTGACCGACCAGTGGTTCGTCGCCATGAGCAAGGCCGGTGCGGACGGCAGGAGCATCACCGAGAAGGCGCTCGACGTCGTCGCCGCGGGCGAGATCAAGTTCTACCCGGAGAACTGGGTCAACACCTACAACCAGTGGCTCAACAACATCCAGGACTGGTGCATCTCGCGCCAGCTGTGGTGGGGCCATCGCATCCCGGCCTGGTACGACGAGGAAGGCAGGATCTTCGTCGCCACCTGCGAGGAAGAGGCGATCGGCGCGTGG
>JAKLLM010000207.1 GCA_023150125.1 Zoogloea sp. | reverse complement strand
CGCCATCCTCGGCCGCGCCCAGCGCGCCTGCTGCGCCGAGGTCGCCGAGGCCATGGGCAGCGGGCAGGGCGGGGCGATGGATCTCGAAGCGCGCTTCATCGCCATGTTCCGCGCCGAATGGGCCGCCGAGCGCGGCGAGGCGCCGCTGCGGCACGTGGCCATCGTCGACGAAGCCCCCCAGGGCCAGTACCTGCTGCCCGAGTTCCTGCTCTTCCAGCGCCTCTTCGAACACCACGGCATCGCGGCCTCGATCTGCGACCCCACCGAGCTCAGCCATGGCCCGCAAGGCCTCAGCCTGCAGGGCCGGCCGGTGGACCTGGTCTACAACCGCCTCACCGATTTCGCCTTCGACGCACCGGCCAGCGCCGCGCTGCGGGATGCCTGGCTTGGCGGCACGGCCGTCATCACGCCCCACCCCCGCGCCCACGCCCTGTATGCCGACAAGCGCAACCTGGTGCTGCTCTCCAACCCCGAGGCCCTCTCCCAGCTGGGCGCCGACGAGGCCAGCATCGCCCTGATCCAGGCCGGCGTGCCCCGCACCGAGGCTGTCCGCCGCGAGCAGGCCGACGACTTCTGGGCCCGCCGGCGCGGGCTGTTCTTCAAGCCGGCCAGTGGTTTCGGCAGCCGCGGCGCCTCCCGGGGCGACAAGCTCACCCGGCGCGTGTTCGACGAGATCCTCGCCGGCGACTACATCGCCCAGGCCTTCGTGCCACCCTCCGAGCGGCGGGTGGAGGTCGAGGGCACGGCGGTGGATCTCAAGATGGACCTGCGCAACTACGTCTATCGGGGCGAGGTCCAACTTGTGACTGCGCGCCTCTACCGCGGCCAGACCACCAACTTCCGCACCCCGGGGGGCGGCTTCGCACCCGTGCTGGCGCTGCCCGATGGCCAGCCGCAGCCCGCGGCCCCCTGTTGCGACGGACACTGACACGATGAAGGTATTCGGTTTCGCCGGCTGGTCCGGCTCGGGCAAGACCACGCTGATCGAGCAGGTGATCCCCTGCATCACCGGCCGTGGCCTCAAGGTGTCGGTCATCAAGCACACCCACCACGCCTTCGACGTGGACAAGCCGGGCAAGGATTCCTGGCGCCACCGCGAGGCCGGCGCCAGCGAAATCCTGCTGATCTCCGACCAGCGCTGGGTGCTGATGCACGAGCTGCGCGGCGACCCGGAGCCCGACCTCACCGCCCAGCTGGCCATCATGTCGCCCTGCGACCTGGTGCTGGTCGAGGGCTTCAAGTCGGTGCAGATCCCCAAGATCGAGATCCACCGCCCGGCCCACGGCCGCCCGCTGCTCTACCCGGACAACCCGGCCATCGTCGCCGTCGCCACCGACGCGGCCCCCGACGAGCTCCCCGGGCTGCCCTTGCCCCGCCTCGACCTCAACGTCCCGGCCTCCGTCGCCGACTTCATCCTCCGCCATCAAGGCCTGACATGAAACAGCCCCTGCGTCCCTTCGAGGACATGCGCGCAGCCCTGCTGGCTGCCGCCACGCCGCTCTCCACCGTCGAGCAGGTGCCCACCGCCGAAGCCCTCGGGCGGGTGCTCGCGGTCGACCAGATCTCCGGCCTCGACGTGCCGCCCCTCGACAACTCGTCGATGGACGGCTACGCGGTGCGCTGTGCCGACCTGCCCGCCGCCGGCACGCGGCTGGTGGTTGCCCAGCGCATCCCGGCCGGCAGCGTCGGCCACACCCTGGCGCCGGGCACCGCCGCCCGCATCTTCACCGGCGCGCCCATTCCCCACGGCGCCGACGCGGTGGTGATGCAGGAGCTCTGCAGCCCCGACGGCGACGGCGTGCTTATCGACCATCTCCCCCGCCCGGGCGAATGGATCCGCCGCGCCGGCGAGGACATCCCCCGCGGCGCGGTGGTGCTCACCGCCGGCCAGCGCCTCGGCCCGCAGATGCTCGGCCTCGCCGCCTCGGTGGGCTGCGCCACGCTGCCGGTGTTCCGCCGCCTGCGGGTGGCGCTGTTCTCCACCGGCGACGAGCTCGTGATGCCCGGCGAGCCGCTGCCCCCGGGCGCCATCTACAACTCCAACCGCTACGTGCTGCGCGGCCTGCTCGAAGCCCTCGGCTGCCAGGTCTCCGACCTCGGCATCGTGCCCGACAGCCTCGAGGCCACCCGCGCTGCCCTGCGCGCCGCCGCCGGCAGCAACGACCTCATCATCACCAGCGGCGGCGTGTCGGTGGGCGAGGAAGACCACGTCAAGCCCGCGGTTGAGGCCGAAGGGCAGCTCGACCTGTGGCTGGTCGCCATGAAGCCCGGCAAGCCGGTGGCCTTCGGGCGTGTTAACGACCCCGCCGGCGGCAGCGGCGCCGACTTCATCGGCCTGCCCGGCAACCCGGTGTCGAGCTTCGTCACCTTCCTGATGCTGGTGCGGCCCTTCATCCTCCGCCGGATGGGCGTCGAGGACTGCCTGCCCAAGGCCATCCGCCTGCCCGCCGGCTTCGACTGGCCGCGGCCCGACCGCCGCCGCGAGTTCCTGCGCGCCCGGGTCAGCGAGGCCGGGCAGGTCGAACTCTTCTCCAACCAGGGCCCCGGCGTATTGAGCTCCACCGTGTGGGCCGCCGGCCTGGTCGACAACCCGGCCGGCCACGCCATCGTCCAGGGCGAGCCGGTCTCCTTCATTCCCTATTCCGAACTGTTGTCATGAGCATCAAGGTCCTGTACTTCGCCAGCCTGCGTGAAACCCTCGGCTATTCCCACGAAACCCTCACCCTGCCGGCCAGCATCGCCACCCTTGGCGACCTGCGCAGCCATCTCGCCCGGCGCGGCGGCGTGTGGGAAGCCCTCGGCGAGGGCCGCAACGTGCGCGCCGCGATCAACCAGGAGATGGCCGGCCCCGACGCGGCGGTGGCCGACCGCGACGAGATCGCCTTCTTTCCCCCCGTTACCGGAGGCTGACATGCGCGTGAGCGTGCAGGAGGCCGACTTCGACGTCGGCGCCGAAACCGAAGCCCTTACCGCCGGCCGGCCCGACGTGGGTGCCGTGGCCAGCTTCGTCGGCTACGTCCGCGCCGACAAGCTCGCCGGCGAGAACGCCGCCGAGCAGGCCGTCTCGGCAATGACCCTCGAACACTACCCGGGCATGACCGAGAAGTCGCTCGAAGCCATCGTCGCCGAGGCCGAGAGCCGCTGGAGCCTGCTGGGTGTGCGGGTGATCCACCGCTTCGGCTGCCTCGTGCCGGGCGAGCGCATCGTATTTGTCGGCGTCGCCGGCAGCCACCGCGGCGAAGCCTTCGCCGCCTGCGAGTTCATCATGGACTACCTCAAGACCCGCGCCCCCTTCTGGAAGAAGGAAGACACGCCCGAGGGTGGGCGCTGGGTGGACGCCCGCGAGGCGGACGACGCAGCGGCCGAGAAGTGGGGCAAGGGAGCCTGAACCGCTGGCTGGGCTGCACAGCGCCTTGGGTTCTGGGCTCGGACCGCTGAGCCCGGAGCTCAGAAGTCTGAGCAAAATGCTCAGCGTGCTGGGCTTATTGCTCGGATTTCCGAGTGTTTTGCTCAGGGCCTTGAGCGCAAAGCTCAGATCGTCGAGTGTTTTGCTCAAGGCTCTGAGCATCAAGCTCGGCGGCTTGAGCTGATTGGCCCAGAGGTCAGGCAAAAATACTCAAGGGCTTGAGCCTGGAGGCCAGAGGTCTGACATTCGGACTCGGAAGGCTGACAAGTTTGCCCAGCGATCGGGGTGGGGCGGAGGGGGCGTCGATTCGCTGATCGAAGCCAGCGGCCCGCTCCCCGCCGGCCAGCAGGATCGCCGCCAGCCCTGCGGGGTTTCGCCTCGATTCTTCGAGCGTGGCTGGCTGCTAGCGTAGCGGCAGGCTGATCTTTTTCTCGATCAGTCGCAGGCGCAGCGTCGAGGGCTGCCGGATCTCGTTGATGCAGTCCAACTGGCTCGCATGGCTGGCATCGAGCAGCATCTCGGTGAGCTGGTTGGTGCGCACGATTTCATGGCCGAAGGCCTGTGACACCACCACCGCGGCCTCAGGGCTGCCGGAGCGCAGGAAGGCCGGGTCGTGCAGCTTGTCGGCCAGCGGCTTGAGGGGGGATTCGGCCGGAAGTGGCTTGCTCTGCCCGCTGACGGGCGGGCTGTTGATCAGCAGCGCGTTGTCGGGAATCCTGAGCTTGCCGCTGCCCAGTGTCTGCACGTCTTCGTTCAGGCGCGCGCCAAGGCGCAGGCTGCGCAGGATCGAGCAGGGGCTGAGGGGGTTGCTGCGGTCCGAGGCCGGTAGCGAGAGAAACTCCAGCTTCTCCAGTTGAGCCAGGTGCTCGTGCCCCTCAGCCCTGGATGTGCTCGTGAAAAAAAGCGACACGGGTGGCTGATGTTCGAAGGAGATGGCCACCTCCTTGCTGTCGAGCACGATGCGTTGCGGGTCGGTGAGCTGTTCCAGGCAGCCGGCCTGGGTCTGGCCAGCGATGTGCGTGTTGATGAGGGTGTTGATCCCCCAGGCGCGATAAACGCTGATCCGCGCCAGCGCGTCGGCGGCCGTGTTGGGGTCGTCGGGCAGGCCGCCGCCCCATAGCATCTGCTTCCAGTCGTACTTGCCGAAGATGTTGCTGCCGAAGGGCGGGGTCTTCAGCGAGCTGTTGACGATCTCGAAGAACAGCTGGTTGACATGGGCACCGGTGAGGGCCGCGCTCAGCAGGGCGCAGGGCGCCAGCGGGTTGGCGCTGTCTTCGGCCTTGAGTTGCAGAAAACCTGCGCTGCCGACCTCCCGGGCCAGGCCTTCTACGGCGTCCGGTTTCAGGTTGGCGCCGCTGCTCGAGGCGAAGGCGACGTGAAAGTGGCCGTCGGTGGCGGAGATCGTTTCCGAGGCCCGGGCTGGCGCAGCGGCGGAGAGGGTGGCGGCGGACAGGATCACGAGTGCGCCGAGATGCAGGGGGATGGGTTGCCGTGCCACGATCGTTCTCCTTGTGCGTGGAGCCCATGCATGACACGGTCGGTGCGTTCTCGTCGCCTGGCCGGGGGGCATGCAGGGCGGAATGGAGTGAAGCGTCTGACAGATGCTTTCGATCGTATGCCCTTGGGTTGGTGGCCGCATTGTTACAGGTCAACCAGCGGCGTCGCGCTGGCCGGCGAAGCGATGCCTGGCTAGCGCTTGCCGAGGACATCCGGCAGCCACGTCGCGATCTCCGGCACCCACGAGATCACCAGCGCCCCCAGGAAGATCGCCAGCAGCGCCGGCAGCACCGACACCGCCACCTCGCGGATCGGTTTGCCGAACATCGCCGAGGCGAAGAAGATGTTCATGCCCGCCGGTGGGCATAAAAAGCCCATCTCCATCACCGCCAGAAAGATCACCCCGAAGTGCACCGGGTCGATGCCGTAGCTCAGCGCTACCGGCAGCAGCAGGGGCACCAGCACCACGATGGCGGCGTAGATCTCCATCAGCGCGCCCGCGGCAAACAGAAAGAGGTTGAGCGCCAGCAAAAAGGCGAACTTGCTCGGCAGCGCGGCCTGGGCCCACTCGACCGCGGCGTCGGGGATGCCGGCGTCCACCAGGTAGTTGGTGAGGCCGAGGGCCATGCCGAGGATCACCATCACGCCGCCGATCACCTGGGCGCAGTCGGCCAGGCAGCGGCGTAGCAGCGGCCAATCCAGCTCCCGGTGGGCGACGGCCTGGGTGAGGAGGGCGTAGGTGGCGGTGAGGGCGGCGCTCTCGGTGGGGGTGGCGATGCCGCTCGCCAGCGAGCCGATGGCCACCAGCGGGGCGAAGATCTCCCAGCGGGCAGCCCAGGCGGCGGCGAGGGCGAGGCGCGGGTCGGCCTTGGGGCGCTCCACGGCCGGGGCCTCCCCTCGGCGCAGGTAGCCGCCGAAGACCAGCAGGAAGGCCACCATCACTAGCGCCGGCAGCAGGCCGGCGAGAAACATGGTGTTGATGGGCACCCGGGCGATGATGGCGTACATGATCA
>JAKLLM010000206.1 GCA_023150125.1 Zoogloea sp. | reverse complement strand
CCGCATGCTGCGACTGTCCCGGTGCTGGCGGTGTTCCCGGCCGATGGCCTCCCGGCGTGCAGCATGCGCTGGGGGAAGGCAGCATCAGTCCGCGAGTGAGGTCTGCAGCATGTCGAGAAAAGCGCGTGTCTTCGCCGGCATCAGCCTGCGTCCGGGAAACACCGCCCACGCCGTTATCGACGGCAGGCACCAGTCGGGCAGCACCCGCCGCAGCTCGCCACGCAGCACGTGTGGCGCGGCGAAGTACTCGGGTACGGCGGTGATTCCCGCACCCGCGCATGCGAAGCGGATCAGCAGTTCGGGCGAGTTCGCCGTGATCGAGCCGGGCGGCACACCGTCCCAGCGCCTGTCGGCGCGCAACAAGGTCCAGCCGATCGCCTCACCGCTGCGCGCGAGAAGGCGCAGGGCACGGTGGTGGTGCAGGTCTTCCGGCGCCTGCGGTGTGCCATGCTCGGCCAGATAGTCGGGCGACGCATACAGACCCCACGGAAAGTGCGCCAGCCGGCGCGCAGCGAGCAGGGCATCGTCGGGCAACTCGCCCATGCGGATGGCGACATCGAAGTTCTCGCCGAGCAGGTCTACCCGGCGCGGCGACAGGTCGAGTTCCAGGGTGACCGCCGGATGCATCACCGAAAACGCAGCCAGCATGTCGGTCAGCAGCAGGTTGGCGAAATCGCTCGGCATCGATACCCGCAGCCTCCCGCTCGGGCGCGCCTGGCGGCTTTCGGCGAGCGCTGCGACGGCCTCGACTTCGGCGTCGACCTGCCGTGCATGCTCGAGCAGGGCCTTGCCGAATTCGGTGATGCTCAGCCGGCGCGTGGTGCGCAGCAGCAGGCGTTCGCCGAGGCGATCCTCGAGCTGCGACAGGCGGCGCGACACGGTCGATTTCGGGAGTCCGAGGCGGTCGGCCGCGGCGGTGAAGCTGCCTTCGTTAACGACGCGGGCGAAGATCAGCAGGTCGTTGGGGTCTATTTGTTCCATTCGAGGAACAATGATGTCTATTTTAGGGGGTTAATGCAATCCATGCAGTCGAATAGACTGGGCTCACTCGAACCCCCAACCCATGAGGTCCCGAACATGAAGATCCTGCAAATCAATGGCAGCGCCCGTTCCGACGCCGGCAACTCCACCCGCATCGCCAACGACATCGTCGCCCGCCTGCAGGCGGCCAATCCGGCGGCGACCCTTGTGCAGCGCGACCTGGCGCGTGACCCCGCACCGGTGATCGACGAAGCAGCACTTGGCGCACTGTTTACGCCGGCCGAGCAGCGCACACCCGAGCAGGTCGCCCGCGTGGCGGTCAGCGACGCGCTGGTCGCCGAAGTGCAGGCGGCTGACGTCGTCGTCATTGGCGTGCCGATGTACAACTTCGGCATCTCCACGCAGCTCAAGAACTGGATCGACGCTATCGCCCGCGCCGGCGTCACCTTCCGCTACACCGAGAACGGCCCCGAGGGCCTCATCAAGGGCAAGAAGGTGTACGTGGCCCTGGCCCGCGGCGGCATCTACCGCGACACCCCGGCCGACTCCCAGGTGCCCTACCTCAAGGGCGTGCTCGGCTTCCTGGGCATGACCGACGTGGAGTTCATCTACGCCGAAGGCCTGTCGATGGGCGCCGAAGCCGCCGACAAGGCCTTCGCCGAAGCCGAAGCCACCATCGGCACGCTGGCCTGAACGGCCTGCGGGCCGGGGCGGAGGTGATGCCGCCCGCCCCGGCTTGCTGCATCCGATGTGACAACGGGCCCGCTGGGCCCGTTTTTTGTGTACCGCGCGGGCCTCAGCCGAAAAGCTTGTTGGCCGTCTCGGCGATCAGCTTGCCCTGGTAGCGCGCGCCGTCGAGTTCGATGGCGCTGGGCTGCCGCTGGCCCTGGCCACCAGCGATGGTGGTGGCACCGTAGGGGCTGCCGCCGACGATCTCGTCCAGCGTCGTCTGCCCCTGGAAGCTGTAGGGCAGGCCGACGATGATCAGCCCAAAGTGCAGCAGGTTGGTGATCACCGAGAACAGCGTGACCTCCTGGCCGCCGTGCTGGGTGGCTGTGGAGGTGAAGGCACCGCCCACCTTGCCGTTGAGCGCGCCCCGCGCCCACAGCCCGCCGGCCTGGTCGAAAAAGCTGGCCATCTGCGAGGGCAGGCGGCCGAAGCGGGTCGGGCAGCCGACGATGATCGCGTCGTAGTGCTCCAGGTCGGCCACCGCCGCCACCGGCGCCGCCTGGTCGAGCTTGAAGTGGGCCGGCCCGGCGATGGCCTCGGGCACGGTTTCGGGCACCCGCTTCACATCGACGGTCGCGCCGGTGGCGCGGGCGCCTTCCGCCACGGCCTCGGCCATGGTCTCGATGTGGCCGTAGGTGGAGTAATACAGGACGAGGACTCGGGACATGGGGCATCTCCTCTACAGGTTGAACCGCAAGTGAAGCCACGTGCCGGCCGGGCCGACCGGCGCCGCGACCCTCGTCTGATAGTAGCTGCTGCGCTCCCAAGGTAAAGGGCAAGGCCTGCGGGGCCGGCGCGTCAGCCCCGCAGGCCCGCCCCGCTCAGAACGGCCGCCCGCCGGCCAGGCTGACGCGCTTGAGGAGCCGGCGCTCGGACGGGTCGAAGGCGCGGCGCGAGTGCAGGGTGGTCTGGTTGTCCCAGAACACGATGTCACCCACCTCCCAGTCGTGCTCGTAGCGGTACTCCGGCCGGGCGAGGTGGGCGCGCAGGCGCTCGACCAGGGCCGCGCCCTCGGTGTCGGAATAGCCCAGCACCTCGACCTCGGTCTTGTCGCTGAGGAACAGGCTGCGCCGCCCGCTCTCCGGGTGGGTACGCACCAGAGGGTGCGGGAAGCCCTGGCCGATCCGCGGCTGGTCGGCGTAGCGGTAGAGCGGCCGCGGGCTGCCGTCGAAGGGGCGCAGGAAGGGGTTGTAGGTGATCAGCTGGAGCTGGTCGATCTCGCGGCGGGTCGCCTCGTCGAGGTCCTCGTAGGCCTGCACGGTGTTGTACCAGCTGGTCTGGCCGCCGCTCGCCGGGATCTCGATCGCGTAGAGCAGCGAGCCGCTGGAGGGCTGGGGCGTCCATTGGTGATCCACGTGGGCGGTCAGCTCGCCGTGGCCGGTGTAGTCGCCCTGCCCCACCGCGTTGGACACCGGCACCACGTCGGGCGGCAGGCCGGTGGTGGCCTGGCTCGCCAGCACCGGCACCTCGGCGGGCGGGCGGAAGATACCGCCGAAGTAGCTGGCGAAGCGCAGGAAGGCCTCGTCCTCCAGCTGCTGGCCCTTGAAGATCAGGATCAGGTGGTCCTGCAGCGCCCGCTTCAGGGCCAGCACCAGCTCGCCGGCAAGGGGGCGGCCGGCATCGAGGCCGGTGACCACCGCGCCGAGGGCGCCGCCGGTGGGCGTGATCGTCACGTCGGCAAGGGTCTGGGGCTGGGTTGCGGTCCAGGTCGGCGCGGCGGCCAGGGCGCGGAACAATTGGGAGACATCGGTCATGGCATATCCTCGAATGAGATGGGTTTAGCGCCGGTCTGGCACCTGAGCCAATACAGCAGCAAGCGTGCCAGAACGTAAAACCCCTTTTAATTCAAGGCCTGTACGCAATAGACAATAAGGCAGGGCAGCCCCGCTGTGCAAAACGGCACGCCGCGCCGCGCAGGCTGCCGCAATTCACACAGAAGAAAAGACGATATGCAATTCACGAAAAGATGGTTCATGCCAGAGAGGCCGGCCGGTAAAGTGCGTCCATCACAACGCATCTCCGCCACTCATCAATTCCATAGGAAATCAGCCATGTCCATCAAGTCGATCAATGTCCGCAACCAATTCCGCGGCACCATCTCCGAAATCATCGAAGGCCCGGTCCTTTCCGAAATCGACGTATCCACGCCGTCCGGCATCGTCACCTCCGTCATCACCACCCGCTCGGTGAAGGATCTCGAACTGGCAGTGGGCAGCGAGGTGATCGCCTTCGTCAAATCGACCGAAGTTTCACTCGCCAAGCTATAAGCCGAAGGAAACGCCATGACGCAGCCCGCCGTGCTCACCTTGTCGGAAGAGCAGAACCTGCGCCCGGACATCCGGGCCAAGGCCCTGCTGTTTGCCGACCCGGCATCGCTGCAATTGCTGCAGCAGGCCCGGCGCATTGCCCCCAGCCACGCGCCGGTATTGATCCAGGGCGAAACCGGCACCGGCAAGGAATTGCTCGCCCGCCACATCCACACCGAATCCGGGCGCAAGGGGCCCTTCGTGGCCGTCAATGGCGCGGCCATCACCGAGAGCCTGGCCGAGGCCGAGTTCTTCGGCTTCGAAGCCGGCGCCTTCACCGGCGCCACCGGCCGCCGGGAGGGCTGGTTCGAAGCGGCCCAGGGCGGCACGCTGTTTCTCGACGAGATCGGCGACCTGCCCCTCAGCCTGCAGGTCAAGCTGCTGCGCGTGCTGCAGGAAGGCGAGATCGTGCGGGTCGGCGGGCGCCGGGCCATCCCCATCGACGTGCGGGTGATCACCGCCACCCATGTGGACCTGGCCGGTGCCATCGCCGCCGGCCGCTTCCGCCAGGACTTGTTCTATCGCCTCAACATCCTCGGGCTGCGCATCCCGCCGCTGCGGGAGCGCCCCGGCGACATCCTGCCGCTGGCCCGGCATTTCCTCGAACGGCACGCCATCGGCCACGGCCTGGACGTGCCGCTGCTCCCGCCCGCCACCGAAAGCCGGCTGCTCGGCCACCGCTGGCCCGGCAATATCCGCGAGCTGGAAAACACCCTGCTCCGCGCCGCACTCCATGCCGAAAGCGGCGTGATCGAGGCCGACCAGCTGCATCTGCATGGCGACGCCGGCGAGCCCCATCCGGGCGGGGCCGCGACGCCTGCCGACAATGACCCGGAAAGCCTGTGGCACAGCATCGGCGCATCGCTCCGGCAGTTGCTCGACCACGAGCCCGACGAATTGTGGACGCGCTGGGAGCAATTGCTGCTCGAAAGCACGCTCACCCGTCATCGCTACAACCAGGTCCATAGCGCCAGCCGCCTCGGCATCAGCCGCCACGCCCTGCGCACCCTCATGAAGCGCCACCGGCTCCTGCCGGACAATTCCCGATCCGAGCAGAAAGTCTCTGCCTGAACGGCAGCGCGCATTCAGCCTCCAATTCACCCTCCAATTCGCCTTCCATTCCTGGCGCGCAACCAAAGAAAAACGGCAGACCTCGCGGCCTGCCGTTCTGCCTTGGTTCAAGCCATGAGCCTCAGGCCGCCACGTTCAGATTGGTCGGCTCCGCGTTGGCTGCCGGAACGTCCCGCGGCGTGACCCGCAGGCTGCGGCTTTGCTCGCCGTCCACGCTCACCGGCACGTCGCCGTCCACCGTCACCCGGCGCATTACCCGATGGGCGTCGCCGTAGTCGTTGATGGCGTAGTGCTGGGTGGCGCGGTTGTCCCAGATCGCCACGTCGCCGGCCTGCCAGCGCCAGCGCACGGTGTTCTCGAGGCGGATCACATGGTTCTGCAGCACGCTGAAGAGCTGCGCCGAATCCTGGCTGCTCAGGCCCTCGAAGCGCTTGACGAAGTTGCCCAGCAGCAGGTTTCGCTCGCCGGTTTCGGGATGGACATGCACCACCGGGTGACGCGTCTCGTACACCGTGCGCCGGAATACGTCGCGATAGCCATTCTGCTGGCGGGAATCGGCATCCTGGTAAAAGCTGGCGTAATCGTAATCGTTGGAATGAATTGCCCACAGCCGCTCGGCGAGAGTCTTGAGGGTCGGCGACAGGTCGTCGTAGGCCGTCGCGGTATTGGCCCACACGGTATCGCCCCCCGCCTCCGGCACCCAGGGCTCCCGCAGCTACGCACCTGACATCAATCGTCCTCCTCATCGTCAGTCCTGAAGCCAAGCAGCGCCGCCCGGAATTCATCCGAGGTCGCGGCCAGCAGCCGCTTGGTCTTGATGCTGGTCTTGACCGAGGTGT
>JAKLLM010000205.1 GCA_023150125.1 Zoogloea sp. | reverse complement strand
ATCCGGGTGTCCAGCGCGCCGACGGGCGGGGGCGCCGGCGGGCGGGTGCGTAGCGTCAGGCCGTCCATCTCGCTCACGTAGGGGTGGCGGCCGCCGAGCCGCTCGCACAGCGTGAGGGTGCCGCGGGCCCGGGTCATCGCCACGTAGAAGAGCCGCCGTTCGTCGTCGCTGCGCCCCTGCCAGCCCCCGCCGTCGAGCACCAGCACATGGGCAAACTCGAGCCCCTTGGCGCGATGGGCCGTCATCAGCAGCAGGGGCGCGTTGGGCCGCCCGGCCCCGGCGCTGCGGGCGCCGGCGCCGAATTCGTAAACCGACTCGACGAGCTCCGCCACGACGCGCGGGCTGCCCGGCGCCGTGGACTCGGTGTCGACGATGAAGTGGGCGAGGGCGGCCTCGAAGGGGTGGTCGATGGCGCCGTCGGCGGGCCGGCGGAAGCGCCTCCGGAACCAGCGCGCCAGGGCGCCGGCGCGCAGCAGGATGCGGGTGTTGGGCGCCCGCCGCCGGCTGCCCCGCAGGAGATCCAGCAGCAGCTGCCCCTGCCGGGTGAGGTGCAGGCTGAGCTGGTCCCCCTCCCGCACAAGCTGCACAGGGATGCCCTGTTGCCGGGCCAGGGCGGCCAGGGGGTCGAGGTCTTCCCAGCGCCGTGCGATGACCGCAAAACGGCCCCAGCCCCGTGCCTGGCCACTTTCCAGCCCATGCAGGCGCTGCAGCTCGGCGAGGGCGATCCGGACCTCCTGGTCGGGGTCCGGCGGCACTTCGAGCACATGCACCCGGCCGGCGGCGAGCGGGTCGCGGTGCGTCCACGCGCCGCCCGCGGGCTCGCCACGCCGCGCGTGGTTGACGCGGATCGCCTGGCCCGCCTTCATGCGCTCGCGGGCGGGGGCGATCAGCCGGTTGGCGCAGTCGATGATGTGGGCGGTGGAGCGGTAGTTCTCGACGAGGGCGAAGCGGCGGGCGCGGTAGTCGCTCTCGAACTGGCGGATGAAGTGCACGTTGGCGCCGTCGAAGGCGTAGATGTTCTGGTCGTCGTCGCCGACCACCATCAGCGCGAGGCGGTCTTCCTCGGTCTGCAGGCTGCGGCCGGCGAGGGCGCTGATCAGCGCGTAGTGGTCGCCGTTGATGTCCTGGTATTCGTCCACCAGCAGGAAGCGTAGCCCGGCCAGCAACCGGTCGCGCGCGACCGAGGGGCCGACGCCGTCGCCCTGTTCGGCGGCGCGCAGCCGCTCGGTGGCATGGCGGATGACCGCGCCGAAGTCCACCGCCTCGCCGCGCTCCAGGGCCACCGCGTAGCTGGTGCCGGTCAGGCGCATGGCGAGGCCGTGGAGGGTCTGCACGGCGACCCCGGCGGCGTCCGCGCCGATCAGCGCCCACAGGCGGCGGCGGATCTCGACCGCGGCCGAGCGGTTGTAGGCGAGCACCATGATCTCCTCGGGCAGCGCCATGCCCTCGCGCAGCAGCCACGCGACGCGATGCACGATGACGCGGGTCTTGCCCGCGCCGGGGCCGGCCAGGACGAGGTAGTTGCCGTCCTGGGGCGCGGCGACGATGGCCTGCTGGTCGGGGTTTTCCAGGCTGGTCAGGATGCGGCGGTGGGCGGCTTCGGTGGTCGCCATCTCGAGCACGTCCTTGCGGCCGGCGAAGTAGCGCCGCACGAACTCGGCGCGTTCGAGGCCGAAGTAGTCGATGACCAGGGCCATCGCGGCCTGGATCCTGCGGATGGCGAGCTTCGCGTATTCCGCCATCACGTGCACCTGGACGATCTTGTCCTTGTAATGCAGCGCCAGCTCGGCGTAGTCGGCCTTGCTGAACTGCCGCCGGCGCGCCTCAGGGTTGAGCTGGATGCTCATCGCCGCCCGGAAGACGGCCTTGCCGCGGGCGAGGTGCAGCACCTCGTTGGTGTCGAGGTAGAGCAGCGCCGAAGACAGCGCCACGTCCCAGTTGCGGATGCCCAGCTCGCTGAGCGTGAGGTCGGCCTGCAGCGCCGCTTCGAGCTCGCCCTGCTTGCAGGTGACCAGCAGCGCGTTGCCCTGCTGGCGTGCGACGAAGTGATTGAGGAGCGCCCGGGCGAGGGCCATGCGCCGCCGGCGGATCTCGTCGATGTCGGCCCAGCTGCGCAGCAGCCTGATGTAGCGGCTGTCCAGGCTGGCGGGCCGGAGGGCGAAGAAGCCGTGCTGGCCGGTGCCTTCGCCGAAGGGCTCGGCGAAGGACTTGAGCAGGCGGGTGAGCCTCTCGGGGTCGAAGTCCACCTGGGTGTCGCGCCGCAGGATGTCGCACAGGCGTCGCATGTGGAGGGTATGCCAGCCCTCGTCGGCGGCGTCGGGGGCGGCCTCGCGCAGGTTGTCCAGCAGCGCGTCCTCGATGCGGGCGAGGGCGTCGAGTCGGGGGGGGCTGCCGGGGTCCCGATACAGGGTGATGCCGATCTCGGTGTCGTTGGAGAGCAGCTTCCAGTGATCCAGCTCGCGCAGCATGGCCTGCAGGCTGCGGGAGTCCTTGCCGGTGGCGAGCATCAGCTCGTCGGTGGACAGGCCCTCGTCGTCCGCCGCCTGCATCAGGATGGACAGGATGCGCAGATAGGGCTCGATGTCGGTGTCGGCGCCGACTTTGCGGACGAGGAGGGCGCGGGCCTCGTCGAGGCTGCCCACCAGCAGGCTGCCGGGGAAGACCCGGGTGTGGTTCTCGTGGCGTTCGAGCAGGCGCGCCTCCTCGAGCCAGGCCACGGCGATGCGGACCTTGGTGTCGGTGTCGCGGGCGTCCGGGTCGAGGCGGTGGTTGTCGGGGATCTCGAGCAGGATCTCGCCGCTGCTCACCACCACCTCGCCCTCGTTGCGGTCCTTGCGCTCGATCGCGCGGAGCGCCTTGAGGATCGCGTGGATGTCGTGCTGGGTGAGGCGGGAGTTCTTGAGCAGCCGGAACTGTACGTCCAGGTCGGTCTCGTCGTAGAGCAGGATGCAGCGGGCCGGCGCCTGGTCCCGCCCTGCGCGCCCGGCTTCCTGCAGATAGTTTTCGAGGGAGCCGGGCGTGTCGAGGTGGATCACAAGGCGCACATCGGGCTTGTCCACGCCCATCCCGAAGGCGTTGGTCGCGGCGATCACCCGCAGCTGGCCGGCGAGGAAGGCCTCCTGGACCTGGCGTTTCTCCGCCGGCAGCATCCCTCCATGGAAATGTCCGCAGTCCAGCCCGCCATCCCTGAGGAAGCCGGCGACTTCCTCGACTGTTTTTTGGCGCGCGCAGAAGACGATCGCGCCGCCTTCCTCCCGCAGGGCCTCCTGCAGCAGGTGCAGCACCTCGGCGTACTTGGCCTGGGGTGGTACGGCGCGCACCTCGTAGGCGAGGTTGTCGCGGCTGACGCCACCCTCCAGCCTCGCCAGCGTGACCCCCAGGCGCTTCTCGAAGTGGGCGCAGATGTCGTCGACCACGTCGGGCTTGGCCGTGGCGGTGAAGCAGAACACCGGCGACGGATCGTTCCCCTGGCTGCGCTGGATGAAACGCGACACGTAAAGGTAGTCGGGGCGGAAGTCGTGCCCCCACTTGGACAGGCAATGGGCCTCGTCGAAGACCCAGGCGCCGATCTCGCGGTGGGCCAGCGCATTGGTGAAGGCCGTGCTGCGGAACTGTTCGGGGGCCACGAAGATCAGCCCCAGGTCGCCCAGTCGCAGCTTCTCCAGCATGGCCCGCCGCTCCAGCGGGTTGAGCAGGCTGTTGAGGTCGCCGGCGCAGGTGATGCCGCGCGCCTCCAGGTTGTCCACCTGGTCCTTCATCAGCGACTGCAGCGGCGAGACGACGACGGTGAGACTGCCGTTGCGGTAGTAGCGGGCGAGGGCAGGCAGCTGGAAGCACAGGGACTTGCCGCCGCCGGTGGGCAGGATCGCCAGGCTGGGCGTGCCGGCAAAGCCGTGTTCGACGATTGCCTGCTGCAGGGAGCGCCCGTCGGGGGTGGTCGGCGTGCTGCGGAAGCGGGTGATGCCGGGGAAGAACCGGGGTAGCAGCGCCTCGAGGTCGTGGTGGTCGCGGCACCAGCCGCAGCCGGGGTCGCCGCAGGGGGTGTCCCGCAGCGCGGCGATGGCCTCCCGCGTGCGTGGGAAGTTCTTGGCGACCCAGGGCGGCAGCACCGAGTTTCCCCCGGCAACCCGCAGCCACGCGAGCACGTAGGCCAGCGGCTTGTGCCATTCCGGGTCGGCCAGCCACGGCTCGAGCAGCCGGCGCTGCGCGGTGCTGCACACCTTGCCCGTGGTCGCGCGCTGCCAGGCCTCCGTGACATCGGCAAGGGAAGGGCGCAGGTTCCGGCGCAGGGTGGCGAAGAAGTTTGCGACGCCCCTGCCGTTTTCCCGCGACAGCAGGAAGTGCAGGCAGAGCGCCTCGTCGGGGTGCTCCGCGACCCTTGCCTGCAGGGCCGCGCTCTGGTCGAGGAACAGCGCATAGGCGAGCTCCGCGTCCTGCACCGGATCATTGCGCGTCGTCGAGCACAGCTTGTAGTCCTTGACCAGGCGGTGATAGGGATTCTGCGGGAAGGCGACCGGCGACAACTCCAGCGTGTCCACCAGCGGCAGGCGATGCAGCGCCAGCCCGGGGTGAAGCAGCGCCAGCGCGGGCTGATCGAAGGCGACGACGTTGTGCCCGAGTACGAAGGCGGCGCCCTCGGTGACGGCGTCCAGCCGCGACACGAAATTCAGCGCCTTGCCCGACAGGCGCAGGCGGACATCCGTATCGGGGCGAAACACACCCAGCTCGCGGAGGAGGGTCCGGTCCTGGCGGGCCGTCTCGATGTCGAGGCAGAGGCAGCGCGCCCGGGGTGGGTCAGGCTTCTCCGTCATGCATCCCATGTCTTCTTCTTGTCATGACTGGGATTGTAGCGGCATGGGGTGCTCGCCTGACGAGTCCTGGGGCTTGCGCTATCCGGGCCCGGCGCGGGGCTTCCTGCTAAAGTGGCGTCGTGCCGGAAGCCTCCCCTGGCGGTGATTCCCGAGGCGCCCCCGACCACTGCATGACGGATTCTTCCGCAATGAACCCCATCTCCACAGCTCGCCGCTCCGCTGCCGCTGCGGCACACCGCCGCCGCAGACCTTTGCCCTTTCCGGGAGCTTCGATCTGCAGCAGGAGACCGTGTTCGTCACGACCTCATTCGTTCCGCTCGACGGCTACGAGCGCGAGCAGCTCCGCTTCGGGTCCGTGGCCGTCGACAGCGGCGGCGCAGCGGAACTGGGCTTTGCCTTTTCCGACTACTTCGCCGTCCTCGCCGGCCAGTAATTTGAAGCGAGCGAGAATCCGTGCCCCTGGTTCCCCTCCACCGGCAGTTGCTGGTCGATGGGGGCCTTCGGCGGCTACCGGGGCCGTCTGGATGGCTCCAGCTTTTCGATGACGGGCATCGACTACGTGGGCGACTTCTTCTCTGGCTCGTTCCGCTTCACCGTCTTTGCCCAGGCGGCCGAGGTCGCAAATGTGGTGGAGCCGGGCACGCTCGCCTGCCTGGCGCTGGGCGGGCTCGGCCTGGGATTCGCGCGGCGACGCGGCGAGCGCTCCCGCAGCTGAGCTGGGGCTTGGCCAGACAAGCCAAGCCCCAGACGCAAAAAAGCCAACCCTCGCGGATTGGCTTTTTTGCTTTGAATCTGTTGGTGGTGATGGGCGGAGTCGAACCGCCGACCTATGGGTTATGAATCCATCGCTCTAACCATCTGAGCTACATCACCGACCGAAGCCCGCTATAATAGACATCTGATCCCAACTGGTCAACACCAATTCACATGAAAAAGCTTTATATCCGCACTTTCGGTTGCCAGATGAACGAGTACGACTCGGACAAGATGGCGGATGTGCTGGGGGCGGCCGATGGCCTCGAGAAAACCGACAACCCTGAAGAAGCGGACGTGATCCTGTTCAACACCTGCTCGGTGCGCGAGAAGGCGCAGGAGAAGGTGTTCTCCGACCTCGGCC
>JAKLLM010000204.1 GCA_023150125.1 Zoogloea sp. | reverse complement strand
GACCCATGTTGACGCCCATGTTGATGAAGGACTGCACGCCGATCCAGATGCCGATGCCCTGCGCCACCAGCGCCGCGTAGGTGCGCTCGAGGGTGACCGCCTGCTTGCCGATGGCGAAGGCGCGCTGGATCAGGATCGCGAAGAGCAGCACGACCAGGAACACCCCCGTGAAACCGAGCTCCTCGGCGATCACCGCGAGCAGGAAGTCGGTGTGGGCCTCGGGCAGGTAGAAGAGCTTCTCGATGCTGCCGCCCAGCCCCACGCCGAACCACTCGCCGCGGCCGAAGGCGATGAGCGCGTGGGACAGCTGGTAGCCCTTGCCGTAGGCGTCCTGCCACGGGTCCATGAAGCCCAGGATGCGCTGGCGCCGGTATTCGGAGAAGGTGATCAGCAGCACGAAGCCGATGGTCGCCACGATCGCCAGCAGCACGAACAGGCGTACGTTGATGCCGCCCAGGAACAGCACGCCGAAGGCGATCGCGGTGATCACCACGAAGGCACCGAAGTCGGGCTCTTTAAGCAGCAGGAAGCCGACGAACAGGATCACCGCCGCCATCGGCGCAAAGCCCTGCTTGAAGCTGCCCATCAGCGGCAGCTTGCGGGTGGTGTAGTCGGCGGCGTAGAGCGCGGCGAAGAGCTTCATCAGCTCGGACGGCTGCAGGTTGACGACCCCCAGCGGCAGCCAGCGGCGGGCGCCATTGACGTCGCGGCCGATGCCGGGGATCAGCACCACCAGCAACAGCACGACCCCGGCGATGAACAGCCACGGCGCCATCTCCTGCCAGGCGCGCATCGGGATCTGGAACACCACCACGCCGGCGATGACGCCAATCGCCAGGAAGACCGCGTGACGGATCAGGAAATAAGCCGGCTGGTGGCCGAACATGCGGCTGCCTTCGGCGGTGGCGATGGAGGCCGAGAAGACCATGATCAGGCCCAGCAGCAGAAGTGCCGCGGCCGACCAGATCAGCCAGGGGTCGAGCTCCCGCGGCTGGCCGAGGGGCTGCAGCAGGCGGTTGACCGCCCGGCTCGTCACCGGCGCGGCGCTATCCGAAGACGCCCGGGAGAAAAAGCCCGAAAGGCTGGCAGCGAATTTCATGCGGGGCTGACTCCGGGCAGACGCTTCACCGCGTCGATGAAGACCTGGGCGCGATGGGCGTAGTTGCGGAACATGTCGAGGCTGGCGCAGGCGGGCGACAGCAGCACCACGTCACCGGCCTGGGCGCGGGCATCGGCGAGCAGCACGGCGGCGTCCATGTCGGCTGCGTGGACAAGCTCGACCCCACAGCCTGCCACCGCGGCCTCGATGGCGGCGGCGTCGCGGCCGATCAGCACCACCGCGCGGGCGTAGCGGGCGAAAGCCCCCTTGAGGGGCGAGAAATCCTGGCCCTTGCCGTCACCGCCGGCGATCAGCACGACCTTGCGGCGCAGGCCTTCGAGGGCGGCCACGGTGGCGCCCACGTTGGTGCCCTTGGAATCGTCGTAATAGGTGACGCCGTCGGCCCGCTCGGCCACTTTCTCGACCCGGTGCGGCAGGCCGCGGAAACCCCTTAGGGCCGCCACCAGCCCGGCCCGCGGCAGGCCCGCGGCCTCGCACAGGGCCAGCGCGGCGAGGGCGTTGGCGACGTTATGGCTGCCGGCCAGTTGCATCCGGGAGCGCTCGAGCAGCAGCTCGCTGCCGCGGGCCAGCCATTCGGTGCCATCGACATCCAGCACGCCGAAATCGTCCGGCCCGGCCGGGGCATCGAGCCCGAAGGTGAACACCTTGCGCCCCGAGAGCGCCATCGCCATCACCCGCGCATCGTCGCGGTTGAGCACCTGCACGCCATTGCCGGCAAAGACAGCGGCCTTGGTGGCGGCGTAGTCGTCGAGGCCGGTGTAGCGGTCGAGGTGGTCGTCGGTGACGTTGAGCACGGTGGCCGACGCTGCGCCGAGGGCCGGCCCGGTCTCGAGCTGGAAACTGGAGAGCTCCAGCGCCCAGGCCTGGGGCATCGGCTCGCCGGCATCCTGGCGGGCCATGATCACGTCGAGGGTGGCGGGGCTGATGTTGCCGGCGACCACCCCATCCAGCCCCACGCCACGCAGCATCTCGCCGACGAGGGTGGTGGTGGTGGTCTTGCCGTTGGTGCCGGTGATCGCGATGAGGCGGGTGGTGTCTCGCACGTCGAGATCAAGCAGCGCCTGCGCGAAAAGATCCATCTCGCCGATCACCGGGATGCCCCGCGCGCGCGCGGCCTGCACCAGCGGCTGACGCGGATCGAGGCCGGGGCTGATGGCCAGGCGGACGACGCCGTCCAGCAGGCTGTCGGCAAACGGGCCGGTGACGATCTCGGCCGTAGCGGCTTCGGCGCGCAGGCGCTCGACGCCGGGGGGCGTGTCGCGGGAATCCGCCACCCGCAGGGCGACGCCCTGCCGGGCCAGCCAACGGGCCATCGCCAGGCCGGATTCGCCGAGGCCGAGAACGAGAGTGAGCTCAGGACGGGCCATGACCGCTTACCGCAGCTTGAGGGTGGACAGCCCGAACAGCACGAGCATGATGGTGATGATCCAGAAGCGCACCACGACCTGGGTCTCCTTCCAGCCACCCAGTTCGTAGTGGTGGTGCAGCGGCGCCATCCGGAAGATGCGCTTGCCGCCGGTGTACTTGAAGTACAGCACCTGCACCATCACCGACAGGGCTTCGGCCACGAAGAGGCCGCCCATGATGAAGAGCACGATCTCCTGGCGCACGATCACGGCGATGGTGCCCATCGCCGCACCCAGCGCCAGCGCGCCCACGTCGCCCATGAAGACTTCGGCCGGATAGGCGTTGAACCACAGGAAGCCGAGGCCCGCGCCGGCAATGGCGCCGCAGATGACCGCCAGCTCGCCCGCGCCCGGGATGTAGGGCACGCCGAGGTACTTGGAGAAACCCATATGGCCGGCCACGTAGGCGAAGATCGCCAGCGCCGCGCTGACCATCACCGTCGGCATGATCGCCAGGCCGTCGAGGCCGTCGGTGAGGTTCACCGAGTGGCTGGTGCCGTTGATGACGAAGTAGGTGAGGATGATGAAGCCGATCACGCCCAGCGGGTAGCTCACCGCCTTGAAGAAGGGCACGATCAGCTCGAGCTGGGCCGGCAGCGTCGCGGTGAGGCCGAGAAAGCTCGCGGCGCCCAGCGCGATGGCCGAGGTCCAGAAGTATTTCCAGCGGCTCGCCAGCCCCTTCGGATCGCGGTAGACCACCTTGCGCCAGTCATCCACCCAGCCCACCGCACCGAAACCGAGGGTGACCAGGAGCACCACCCACACGTACTTGTTGCTGAGGTCGCCCCACAGCAGGGTCGTAAGGGCAATGGCAATGAGGATCAGCACGCCCCCCATGGTCGGCGTGCCGGCCTTGGTGAGGTGCGACTTGGGGCCGTCGTCGCGCACCGCCTGGCCGATTTTCTTGGCGGCGAGCCAGCGGATGACCAGCGGCCCGAAGACCAGCGAGAGCAGCAGCGCGGTACCCGCAGCGAGCATCGTCCGCAGCGTGATATAGCCGAAGACGTTGAAAAACCGTGCATCCTTGCCGAGCCACAAGGCCAGTTCAAGCAGCATGACGCCCTCCCGGAAGCGTTGCGCAGGAACCCGTGGCGACAGCCGTACAACCAGAACTCATCAAACCTTCTCCGCAATGGCGTCGACGACCCGTTCCATCTTCATGAAACGCGAGCCTTTGACGAGCACCACCGTATCTTCATTGAGCTCCGCCTTCACCGCCGCGACGAGATCGTCGAGCTTGCTGAAGTGGAAGCCACCTTCTCCGAAGTTGCGCGCCGCAACCTCGCTCATCTCACCCAGCCCGAACAGGAAATCGACGCCCTCGCTCTTCGCGTAGCCGCCGATCTCGTCGTGGTACTGGAAACTCTGCTCACCGATCTCGCCCATGTCGCCGATCACGAGGATCTTGCGGCCCGGCGTGGCGGCCAGCACTGCGATGCCGGCGCGCATCGAATCGGGGTTGGCGTTGTAGCTGTCGTCGATCACCACCGCGCCGCCCAGCCCCTTGCGCAGATGCAGGCGGCCCGGCGTGCCGGTGTAGGCGCCGAGGCCGGCCGTGACGGCTTCGAGGCTCACCCCGGCGGCCAGGCAGGCAGCCGCCGCGGCAAGGGCATTGCGCACGTTGTGCACGCCCGGCACCTGCAGGCGGAAGCTCGCCTCGCCCTGCGGTGCGCTGAGCACGAGGTCGCTGGCAAAACCATGGGAGGTGCAGCGGGCCGTCACGTCGGCGTCGGGCGACAGGCCGAAGGTGAGTGTCTTGCGGCCGGCATTGATGGCCTTCCAGTAGCCGGCGAAGGCGTCGTCGGCGTTGATCACAGCCACGCCGTCGGCCGACAGGCCCTCGTAGATCGCGCCCTTCTCCCGCGCGACCTCATTGACGCTGCCCATGCCCTGCAGGTGCGCCCGCTGGGCGTTGTTCACCAGCGCCACGGTGGGCTGGGCCAGGCGGGTGAGGTAGCCGATCTCGCCCGGGTGGTTCATGCCCATCTCGATGACCGCGGCCCGGTGGTTGCCCGACAGGCGCAACAGCATCAACGGCAGGCCGATGTCGTTGTTCAGGTTGCCCCGGGTCGCCAGCACGGCGAGCTCGGGGTCGAGGCCGTCGAGGCGCGCCTGGGCACGCAGGATGACGGCGACCATCTCCTTGACCGAGGTCTTGCCGTTGCTGCCGGTCACGCCGATCAGCGGCAGGCTGAAGCGGCTGCGCCAGTTTGCCGCCAGCTGGCCGAGGCCGAGCCGGGTGTCGTCAACCACCAGCAGCGGCAGCGGCACCGGGTTGGCCGCCGCCCAGGCCTTGTCGACCATCGCGGCGACGGCCCCCTGGGCTGCCACCGCAGAGACGTAGTCGTGGCCATCGAAGTTCTCGCCCCGCAGCGCCACGAACAGCTGGCCGGGCTGGATCGCCCGCGAGTCGGTGCTCACCGACGAGAAGAGCACCTGCCCGCCCACGGCGGTGCCGCCGGTGGCCAGGGCGGCATCCTGGAGATACATCATGAGAGTTCCCCCTGGGCATCGTTCCAGGTTTCGAGGGCTGCGCGGGTCTGCTCGACGTCCGAGAAGGGGTGGCGGATGCCGTTGATCTCCTGGTAGGGCTCGTGGCCCTTGCCGGCGATGACGATCACGTCGTCGGCAGCGGCGGCCAGGATGGCGTGGCGGATCGCCTCTGCCCGGTCGGTGATGATTTCGACGCCGGCGCCGGCGCCGGCCGCGATGGCCTGCAGGATCAGGCCCGGGTCTTCACCGCGGGGATTATCGCTGGTCAGCACGACCTGGTCGGCCAGGCGGCTGGCAACCTCGCCCATCAGCGGGCGCTTGCCCGGGTCACGGTCGCCACCGCAACCGAACACGCAGACGAGGCGCCCGTTGCGGGCCTTGACGGTCGGGCGGACCGCCGTGAGCACCTGCTCGAGGGCATCGGGCGAATGGGCGTAATCCACCACCACCAGCGGGTCACCGACCCCACCGAGGGTCTGCATGCGGCCCTGGGGCGGGGTCAGGTCTTCGGCCACCGTGACCGCGTCCTCGAGGGAGAAACCGGAGGCCATCAGGGTGCCGATCACCGCCAGCAGGTTGGACACGTTGAACTGCCCGACGAGGTTCGGGTAGAGGTCGGCCGACTCGTTGCCGCTGCGGGCGGTGAAGCGGATGCCGGCGGCCGTGGTGGTGAGGCGCTCGGCGACGATCAGGCGGTTCACCGGCGCCACGTCGGCGTTGGTGGGGTTGAGGGTGTAGCCGATCACCTGCAGGCCGCGGCCGGCGAGGCGGCGGGCCTGCTCGACACCGAAGTGGTCGTCGAGGTTGAGCACCACGGCGCGCAGGCCAGGCATGTCGAACAGGGTCGAGATGGTCGCGGGTGAGGTTGGTGTACACCGCCACATCGAAGTGGAGCCCGTTGAGGCGTTCCTGGTCGAGGCCGATGGACGAAACCTCCATCGCCGCCACGTCGGCCTTCGCCTCGCGGAACTCGGCCAGTGTGCGGTGGAGAGTGAGGCTGTCGGGCGTGGTGTTGAGGCTGGACGACAGGGCCCCCGGAAAACCGATGCCCAGGGTGCCGATGACGCCGCACTTGCGGCCGAGGGCCGTGAAGGCGCGGGACAGCCACTGGGTGACGGAGGTCTTGCCGTTGGTGCCGGTCACGCCGACCAGCCACAGGGACTCGGAGGGGCGCCCGTAAACCTCGTGGGCCAGGTGGCCGGCCAGGGACGCCAGCCCGTCGATCGGGATGTTGGGCAGCTGCAGACTGCCGTCCCATACATGCCCGCCGCGCTCCCACAGAACCGCCGCGGCACCGGCATGGACGGCGTCGGCGATGAAGCGCCGGCCATCGACCCGGTGGCCGGGGCAGGCCAGAAAGACATCGCCCGCCATCACCTGACGGGAATCGACACACAGACGACGGACGTCGACACCTTCGGCGGCGAGACGCGCCAGGACATCCTGGGCTTGCTGCTGGGGCGTCAGGCTCACATGGCCTCCCGGACAGGCGCGGCGGCTCCGCGGGCGACCTGGAGCGGTTTGAGCGGCGCATCCGGCGCCACGCCGAGGGTGCGCAGGGCACCGCCGGTCACCTGGGCGAAGACCGGCGCAGCCACCTCACCACCGTAGCGCTTGCCGTTGCTGGGCTCGTCGATCATCACCGCGACGATCAGGCGCGGATCGGAGATTGGTGCGATGCCGACGAAGGACGCCACGTAGCGGTTGGCGTAATGGCCACCGACGAGCTTCATCGACGTGCCCGTCTTGCCGCCGACCCGGTAGCCCGGCACGTTGGCCAGCTGGGCGGTACCGCCGGGCTGGACCACGGTTTCGAGCATCTGGCGGACCTCGCGGGCGGTCTGCGGCGAGAAAACCCGGGTGCCGTGCACCGGCGGCGTGTCCACGCGCGACAGGGAAAGCGGAACGATGTCGCCATCACGGGCGAAGACCTGGTAGGCGTTGGCCATCTGCATCAGGTTGACGGACATGCCGTGACCGTAGGACATGGTCGCCTGCTCGATGGGGCGCCAGTTCTTGGCTGGCCGCAAGCGGCCGCCGACTTCGCCCGGGAAGCCGAGCTTGAGCGGGGAACCGAAGCCCAGGTCGTCGAACATCTTCCACATCGTCTCGGGCGGGAAGCTCAGGGCCATCTTGGCGGCGCCGATGTTGGAGGATTTCTGGATCACCTGGGTGACCGACAGCGCCCCGTGGGGGTGCGCATCGGAGATCGTCGCGCTGCCGATGGTCATGCGGCCCGGCGCGCAGTTGATGATCGTGTTGGCGGTGACCTTACCCTTTTCGAGGGCCAGCGCGGCGGTGAAGGGCTTCATCGTCGAGCCGGGCTCGTAGGTGTCGGTCAGGGCCCGGTTGCGCAGCTGGTCGCCGGTGAGCTTGACCCGGTTGTTGGGGTTGTAGGTGGGTGCGTTGGCGAGGGCGAGGATCTCGCCGCTCTTGGCATCGATCACCACCACCCCGCCCGCCTTGGCCTTGTGGTCGGTCATGGCCTGCTTCAGCGCGGCGTGGGCGAGGTACTGGATCTTGTTGTCGATGGCCAGCGCCACCTCCCGGCCGTCCTGGGGCAGGCGGATCGACTGCACGTCCTCGACCACGTTGCCGCGGCGGTCCTTCACCACACGCCGGGACCCGGGCTTGCCGGCCAGCGCCGACTCGAAGGCGAGCTCGATGCCCTCCTGGCCCTTGTCGTCGACGCCGGTGAAGCCCACCACGTGGGCCATCACGTCGCCGCCGGGGTAGAACCGGCGGTACTCCCGCTGGTCATGGATGCCCGGCAGCTTGAGGGCGGCGATGCGCTCGGCGAGCTCGGGCGACACCTGGCGTTTCAGGAACACGAAGTCCTTGTCGACGGACAGCTTCTGGTTGATCTCCTGGACCGGCATCTCGAGCAGGCCGGCAAGCTGGCGGACCTGGCTGGGGTTGAGCCTGGCGTCCTCCGGGATCGCCCAGATTGACTTGACCGGCGACGACACTGCCACCACATCGCCCTGGCGGTCGGTGATCTTGCCGCGGGTGGCGGGCACCTCGAGCACGCGGGCGTAGCGCGACTCGCCCTTGGCCTGCAGAAACTGGTCGTTCACCCCTTGCAGGTAGGCCGCCCGGCCCACCAGCGCAAGCGAGCCGCCGAGCAGGCACAGCAGCACGAAGCGCGGCCGCCAGGCCGGCAGCTCGGAACGCAGCAGGGGGTTGTGGTTGAAGGTGACGCCCTTCTTGGCCTTGGTCATGGCCGCTCCTCGATGGCGATGATCTGCCCTGGCAGAGGTGGGCGCATCGCGAGTTTCTCGCGAGCGAGTTTTTCGATACGGGCGTGGGCCGCCCAGGTGCTTTGCTCGAGCTGCAGCTGCCCCCACTCGACCTCGAGCTGGCGGGAGCGCTGCTGCTCGCGTTCGACGGCCGCGTACAGCTTGCGCGCATGGTGCTGGGAGGCGACGACGCCAAGGCTGCTCGCCACCACCAGCATCACGAGGAATCCGGTCAGACGGGCCATGTCAGTCCTCCGTCCGCTCGGCGATGCGCATCACCGCGCTGCGGGAACGGGGATTGGCCGACACCTCGTCGTCCGACGGCCACACCGGCTTGCCCACCAGGGCCAGCTTGGGCTTGGGCAGGTCGGCCGCACGCACCGGCAGGCGCGCCGGAAGCTGCGGCGGCCGCGACGCGTCGCGCATGAAACGCTTCACGATGCGGTCTTCGAGGGAATGAAAGCTGATCACCACCAGACGGCCTCCCGGCGCCAGGGCTGCCACCACCTGCGGCAGGACTAGCGACAGCTCCTCAAGCTCTTGATTGACGCAAATCCGTAGAGCCTGGAAGGTGCGCGTCGCGGGGTGCTGACCCGGCTCGCGTGTGCGGACCGTTTTTTCCACGAGTGCGGCAAGCTGTCCAGTGGTTGCAACATGCCCCCCTGTCCGAGCAACTGCAATCGCCTTTGCAATCTCATAAGCAAACCGTTCTTCACCGTATTCCCTCAGCACCCGGGTTATATCTGCGACCGGCGCTTCCGCCAGCCACTCTGCCGCAGTCAGACCGCGGGTTGTATCCATTCGCATGTCGAGCGGCGCGTCGAAGCGGAAGCTCATGCCCCGCTCGGCCTCGTCCAGCTGGGGCGAGGAAACCCCCAGATCCAGCAGGACGCCGTCGACCCTTTCCACTCCACGTTCCGCCAGCGCCGCGGCGAAGTCCGAAAACGGCGCGTGCACCAGCTCGAAACGTGGATCCTTGATTTCCCTGCCCGCCTCGATCGCCCGCGGATCGCGGTCGAAGGCGATCAGCCGGCCCTGCGGCCCCAGCTGCGCGAGCACCGCGCGGCTATGCCCGCCGCGGCCGAAGGTGCCGTCGACGTAAACACCCGCCGGCTTGATGGCCAGCGCCTCGACTGCTTCCTTGAGCAGCACCGTGATGTGCGGCGTCGCGCTCACAGCGGCAGGTTTTCCCAACCAGCGGGCAAGAGCTCGGTACCCAGGGCGAAGATCGCCTCCTGCTGTTTCTGCCAGCCGGCATCCGACCAGAGTTCGAAGTGATCTCCCTGCCCCACCAGATGCACCTGTTTTTCAAGCTGAGCGAAGCTGCGCAGCTCCGGCGCGATCAGGACCCGGCCAGCCGAATCCATCTCCTCGTCGCGGGCATAGCCCACCAGGAGACGCTTCAGCAGCGCCGAGCGCTGTTCGAGGCTGGAGCCTGCAAGCACTTTGTCGCGGATCGGTTCCCAGGCCGGAGCGGGATAGATGAGGAGGCAACGATGGGGATGAGCGGTCAGGACCAAGGTGCTTCCGGCCAGCTTTGCAAGCGCGTCCCGGTGCCGCGCGGGTATCGCCAGGCGACCCTTCGCATCGAGACTGAGCGCAGCTGCGCCTTGAAACATGTTTCCCCCACTTCTTCACCCGAACGAACCAGAAAAACTCACTTTTTCCCACTTTCGTCCACTTCATCCCACTTTAGAACAAAAGGAATACCCGGTCAAGCCAGCCCAAAGGCAAATCCCTTTTGCGCACAAGCACTTAGGGGCGACAGCCGAGATTGTGGAAATCCGCTTATAAATCAACGCCGATACAGAAGATTGCGAAAGTTGAGGCTCAATTCGCAAGGCGCTGGCAAGCGCCCGAAGGGAAACTTCGCCCGCTACGGGCGACGATGTCAAAAAACGTGATTTTGGCAATTCGACACGCCCCCGCGCCCCACGGGGGTGGGGGAAAGTGGGGCGAAAAAGGAAAAAACGAGGAGAAAAGGGGAAGCCCGCCGATAAGCCGGGTTCTGTCGAGCGGACCGATCCGGAGACCGGCCCGCCGGGCAATCATTCCTCTGGACGACGTGTTGCCACGCCGCTCAAGCAGCCTACCCGGGGACTCCGCGAGCAGCGTCGACGTCCCCCTATTTGGCCTTGCCCCGGATGGGGTTTACCGTGCCGTCACTGTTGCCAGTGCCGCGGTGGGCTCTTACCCCACCGTTTCACCCTTGCCTGATCTCCGAAGAGCCATCGGCGGTCTGCTCTCTGTTGCACTTTCCGTCGCCTTGACCCGAAGGCTATAGCGCCCGGCCGTTAGCCGGCATCCTGCTCTGTGGGGCCCGGACTTTCCTCGCTACGCGAGCGTAACGCGATTGCCTGGCGAACTTCCCGGCGCGCAGTATAGCGGCTTCGTCGCCATCGTGGCCGGCCGCGGCATCACTATCGCCCCTTTGGCAGGCACATCACCCGCGAGTGGAGCGTGCAGCCGCCGGCCCGCGACCGGCGGGCGGATGTAATCGAATCTTTCAAGAAGCGCCCTTTGTCGCATCCGCTTACGTGTGCACAGCGGCCTGCCATGCAGCCCGAGCGCCGCAGTGCTGCAATCGACTCATCTCCCAGAGGAGCCCGCCATGGCCATCCGTTACGCCCATCCTGCCCTCGTGGCCGCGCTGCTTGCGGCCGGCAGCCTCGCCGCCCTACCCGCCCAGGCCGACCGACCCGGACCAGGCCGCGGAGGCTTCGGCGGCGCCCCACGCGTGCAGCCGTACCGTGCGCCGATGCCGCAGCTCCATGCTCCGGGCCCTGCAGTCCGGATCCATGCACCTGGCCCGGCGGTGCGCTTCCATGGGCCTGGCGCCGGCCCCGGTTACTGGTACCACGGCCATCACGACGGGATCTGGGGCTGGTGGTGGGTCGCAGGCGCGAGCTGGCTGTTCTACCCTCAGCCCGTGGTCGTCCAGCCGGCGCCGGCCGAGCC
>JAKLLM010000203.1 GCA_023150125.1 Zoogloea sp. | reverse complement strand
GACGCCGTGGAGGGAGAGGGGGTAACTGCTGCGGATCTGGCCCAGGCAATGGTGAAGGGGCCCGCCCTCCACCATGTAATTCTCGGCGTGGATCTCGAAGAAGCCGATGTCCGGCTGCGTCTCGAGGAGGGCGCGAAAGTGCTCGGGCTTGAAGCTGAGCCCGCAGCGGAGCGGCAGCCCGGTGCCCGAAGCCGGCGATGCGGGCTGGACAGGTTTCGGCATGGCTGGCGCTCCGCTTCGGGGCCCGGGGCTCAGGCCTTCTTTTCCTTGAACTCGGCCAGCTGGCCGTGGCCGGTGGGCGAGCTCGGCGACGCCGTCTTCTCGCAGGTACCCTTTGGCACCAGCGACCAGGCGTTGCCCTGGTAATCCACCTTCGAGGTGCCGGCGCAGGTGGTTCCGGCCCCGGCTTTGCAGTCGTTCTTGCCCTTCAGGGCGACGCCGAAGCACTTCTCCTTGTCGGCCATGCGGTCCTGTGCGGCGACCGGCGCGGCCGCAAGACTGAGGGCGGCGCCCACCGCCAGCGCGAGGGAGGCGGCCGAAATCGACTTGGTGGTGATGGCACTCATGATGTTTCTCCTGTCAGGGTGGGGATGCCGGAGACTCCGGCAGGTCAGCCGGAAATCCGACGCCTGCCCATTAGTCGGCGCCGGCTCCCGGCCATTACACCCGTACAGAAAAAAACGTCGCCCCCGAAAGGAGCCTGAGCACCACCGCCACCGCGGGGCAAAACGAAGCTAGCGGCTGTTGCGCGCCGCCTGGTGGAAGGCGTCCAGCAGCGGCGCGCAATCGAGCAGATTGCTGCGCCCCGGCGTGTGGAACTCCGGGTGCCACTGCACGCCGACCACGAAGCCTCGCCCGGTGTGGCGGATCGCCTCGATCATGCCATCCTCGGTGGCGCTCGCCTCCACCACCAGATCGCGCCCCAGGCTGCGCACGCACTGGTGGTGGATCGACACCACTTGCCCGCCCGTCACCGGACCGAACCAGCGCGCAAACTGGCCGCCTTCGGCAAACTGGACCTCGTGGCTGTGCCCGTCGTAGGCCTCGGCCTGGTGCCGCGCCGGCCCGGCAAACTGGGTGGGGATGTCCTGGTAGAGCGAGCCGCCGAAGGCCACGTTGATGAGCTGCAGGCCCCGGCAGATGCCCAGCACCGGCTTGCTGGCCTCCACGAACTCATGGAGCAGCTCCATTTCGTAGGCATCGCGCACCCGGTCGCCGGCCCACTCGTCCTTCAGCGGGGCCTCGCCATAGGCCGCCGGGCTCACGTCGGCGCCGCCCTGCAGCACCAGCCCGTCGAGGTAGTCGGCGTAATCTCGGAGGCGGATGTTGCTGCGGTGGATAGGGCCGTCCTTGAGGATGGACGGCACCATCAGCACCAGCACGTCCCGCGACATCACCCACTGGGCAATCGACTGCTCCAGCACCTGGAGCGTCTTCGACTCGATGCCCATCGCGCCGTCCCGCGGGTGGAAGAGCCGGGCCGACAGCCCGATCCGGATCGTCTTGTGGCGTGCCATCTCAGCTCCCCTTAAGGCGTCAGATATCCGACAAGGGCTTTCCCGCGCTGGGCGAATCCTTGACGAGCAGTTGTGCGATCACCTCGGCCAGCCCCAGGTGGAGCCGCTCCAGCGTCTCGTCCGGCAAGCCCTGCAGGGCCCGCGGCAGGATGCCCTCGACCGGCCCCGGCGCCGTCGCCAGCACCTCGGCCGCCTGGTCCGTCAGCTGCAGGCCGACCCGCCGCTGGTCCTCGGCCTTGCGGGCCTTGGAGATCAGGCCCCGGGCCTCGAGCTTGTCGACCAGCTGGCTGCAGGTGGACTGGTGGATGGACAGGCGGCCGGCCAGCTCCGACACCCCCACGCCGGGCGTGTGGGCGATTTCGTGGAGCAGCCACAGCTGCGAGCCGGACACCCCGCAGCATTGTTCAACCTCACGGAAATGCTGGCGGACCGAGCCGAAGATCAGCCGGAACTGCTTCAGGACAGCGAGCGCCACGGGGTCCGCGGGGGCTTGTGGAGTGAGAGTCATCGGGATTGGCGTTTGCGAAATATATTTCTGTAAATTATATTTGTTCCAATGTTTTTTTAAAAGCGTCCGCTACTTACTCCCATGCCCTTCCGCCGCCCCACCCCGAAAGCCGCCCTCCCGCACCGCCCCAGCCCTCATGGCCCGGGCCAGCTGCGCGGCGCCCCCGGCGGCACCCGGCCGCCACGCCCTGCCACCGGAGCCCAGCGCCCATGACCCCGCTCCGCCAGGGCTGGGAAGCGCTGCAGGACAGGCTCTTCTTCCTGCCGCCCTTTCCCGACCAGCTCGACCCGCTGGCCCTCTTCGCCCTGCTGCTGGTGGCGGGGCTGCTGGCCGGGGAGACCCTGTTCCGCAGCCTCGGCCTGTCGCGCATCGTCGGTTACGTGCTGGCGGGCGCCGTCGCCGGGCCGGGCGTGCTGGGCTGGCTCGACCGGGAAACCGTGGCCATGGCCAAGCCGGTGGCCGACGCGGCGCTGGGCCTCCTGCTCCTCGAGACCGGCCGCCACCTCGACCTCCGCTGGCTCCACGCCAACCGGAGCCTGCTGGCCAGCGCGCTGGCCGAGTCGGCGCTGGCCTTCGTGACGATCTTCGCCTTCGCTCTGCTGGCCGTCGGCCTGAGCCCCGGCTGGAGCGCCGCCACCGCAGCGATCACGATGGCCTCGGCGCCGGCGGTGGTGCTGCTCACCGCCCAGGAGAATCGTGCCCAGGGGCAGGTCACCCAGCGCACCCTGCTGCTCACCGCGATCAGCTGCGCGCTGTCCTTCGTCGTCTTCGCGCTGGTGCTCGGCATCGTGCACGCGGAGCAGGCCGGCAACTGGCTCAACGCCATCGTGCACCCCCTGTGGGTGGTCTGCGGCGGCGCCGGGATCGGGCTACTGTGCGCCCGAATCGCCCTCGCGATCGCCGCGCGGCAGGCCAAGGGCTCGGTGGCCCAGGTGTTCATCCTGGTCGCCGTGGCGCTGCTGGCCATCGGCGTGGCGCGAATGCTGGCCGTGCCGGTGTTCCTGAGCCTGTTCATGATGGGCGCGGCCCTCAACCTGGCCGACCGCGGCAAGGTGCTCGCCTACACCCGGCTGCCCGAGGGGCACTGGATCCTGGCCATCGTGCTGTTCGTGGTGACCGGCGCCATGCTGCCCCTCGAGGATCTGGGCTGGCTCACCGGGCTGCAGGCCCTCGGGCTCCTCGTGGTGCGCGGCCTGGCCAAGTTTGCCGGCGTGATGGCCACCGGCCGCCACGACCTGCCTGCGGCCAAGCGGCGGCTGGTGGGCATCGGCATCCAGCCCCTGTCCGCCACCGCCATCTTCATGGGCGCCGAGCTGGCCTCAATCTACCCCGAAGTCAGCGGCCAGGCCCTGCTGCTGCCCCTGCTGGCCGCCGCCCTGATGGAGCTGGCCGGCCCCCAGCTGTGCCGGCATGCGCTGCGGCAGGCCGGTGAAACCGAACCGCCCCCCGGAGCACAGCGATGAGCGACCTCTCCCGACTCCACTTCACCTCCAGCCGCCCGCTCACCCTGGGGGTCGAGCTGGAGCTCCAGCTCATCTCCCTGCGCGACTACGACCTCACCCGCGCCGCCACCGACCTGCTCGGCGGGCTGCGCTACGACGACCGCTTCGGCGAGATCAAGCTGGAGATCACCGAGAGCATGATCGAGGTGAACTCCCGCCCGCGGCAGGACGTCACCGCCATCGCCGCCGACCTCGACGGGCTGCGCCAGGTGCTGGTGGACCACTGCCAGCGCAACAACATCGCGATCTGCGGCGGCGGCACCCACCCCTTCCACCACTGGCCCGAGCGGCGCATCAGCCCCGGCGAGCGCTTTGCCTTCCTCAACGAACGCTACGGCTACCTCAGCAAGCAATTCACGGTGTTCGGGCAGCACATCCACATCGGCGTGCCCTCGGGCGACGACGCCATCTGGCTGACCCACGCCCTCAACCTCCACGTGCCCCACTTCGTGGCCCTGTCGGCCGCCTCGCCCTTTGTCGACGCCACCGACACCGGCTTCGAATCGGCCCGCCTCAACGCCGTCTCCGCCTTCCCGCTGTCCGGCCAGGCCCCTGACGTGGCCGACTGGGCGGCCTTCCTCGACCACATGGCGCTGCTCCAGTCCTGCGGTGTCGCCGAGAGCATCAAGGACCTCTACTGGGACGTGCGCCCCAAACCCGAATACGGCACCGTGGAAGTCCGCGTCTGCGACACCCCACTCAGCATCGACCGGGCCACCGAGCTGGCCGCCTTCGCCCAGTGCCTCGCCCGCTACCTGCTGCGCGAACGGCCGCCGGTGGCCCCGGCGATGCAGGCCCTGGTGGCCCGTTACAACAAGTTCCAGGCCTGCCGCTTCGGCTTCGCGGCCGAGCTTGCCGACCCCGTGCGGCGCTGCAAGACGCCCCTCGCCGCGGCCCTGCCGGCGCTCCTCGATCAGCTCTGCGGCGACGCCGACGACCTGGGCTGCCGGCGCCAGCTCGACCGCCTGCGCGCGCTGGCCGGGAGCCACCAGGGCGACGCCGCCTGGCTGCGGCAGGCCTATCGCGCCACCGGCAACCTCCACGACCTGACCCGGGCCGCGGCCGAGCAGTTCGCCCGCCCCTCCTCCTACTGCTCCCCCACCTAGGATGCCCCCGTGCAGACCCGTTCGCTGATCCTCTCGGCCCTGTTCGCAGCGGCGCCGGCCCTCGCCGCCGAGCCGTGTTCCCTCACCCCCGGCCAGCCCCCTGCGGCCACGGGACAGCAACAGGTGGGCCCCGACAACTGGCTCACCCCCGGCTACCTGCGTTTCGGGCTGTCCCAGGCACAGCGCTTCATGCCCGGCGTCGGCGTGCAGCCCGTGACGCCCGCCCCGGCCAGGGCGGCGGCAACGCAGATCGACCTGGACCGCGTCACGCCGATCGACCCCGCCGACGACACGCGCAAGCCCCTGCGCTTCCTGCTCGACAACCGGATCGACGCCGACGGCGTGCAGGTGCTGCACCGCGGCCGAGTGGTGCTCGACTACCGGCGCAGCGGCTTCGACCCGGCCCAGCCCCGTCTGCTGCTCGAGGCCACCCGCCCGGTGCTCGCCATGCTGCTGGCCCGCGCGGCGGCCGAGGGGCGCGTCGCCCGGGAGAAATCCATCAGCCGGGTGATCCCGGAACTCGCCGACACCCGCGAGCTGGCAAAGCTGTCCCTGCAACGCCTCATCGACGGGCGCACCGGGCTGCAATGGTCGGCCGCCGACCACCGCCAATGGCAGCAGGAAGCGGGCTGGACGCCCGGCGGCAGCGGAGCCGGCGTGCGGGCCTGGCTGGATGGGCGCAAGCAGTGGCCCCGCAGCCGGGGCGAGGACGGCCTCGACCTCGCCGGCCCGGAGGGGGAGCTCCTGCTATGGGCCACCGAGAATGCCTGGAAGCAGCCGGCGCCGGCCCTGCTGTGCAGCCTGCAGCAAAGCATCCGGGCGCGCGACCCGGCCTTCTGGGCCAGCGACCCGGCCGGCACCGCGCTGGCCGACGGCCTCGCGCTCAGCCTCGGCGACTTTGCCAGCCTAGGCCAGGCCCTGCTCGACGCCCGCAAGCACCCCGGTCGCCGGGCGCTGGTGCCTGCCGGGTTCGTGGACACGGTCGCCGCGCCGGCCGAGCCGGGTGCCACAGCCCCGGCCGCGCTACAAAGCCTGGGCAGCGACGCCGGCTGGCAATACCGCATCGCTCACCCGGGCGGGCGCGGCCACCGCATGGCGATCATCGGCGCCTACGGCACGAGCCTGTACGTGGACTTCGACCACGGCACGGTGATCGCCGTCTTCGCCTCCCATGCCGCGCGGCATTCGCCGCTGCTGCTGGCCAGCCTGCGCAATGTGTGGGATGAAGTTGCAGGCGCGGGCAGCCCCTCGGCGGGGCGAAGCAGGAACGCCGGCACGGCTCAGCCAGTGCCGCCGCGGGGCCGG
>JAKLLM010000202.1 GCA_023150125.1 Zoogloea sp. | reverse complement strand
GGGCCCGCGGGAGGCGACGCTGAAGGCGATGAAGGAGATCACCGGCGCGGTGGTCGGCATCACCCTGGTGTTGATCGCGGTGTTCATCCCGATGGCCTTTGCCAGCGGGTCGGTGGGGGTCATCTACCGCCAGTTCACGCTGTCGATGGCCGTGGCGATCCTGTTCTCGGCCTTCCTGGCCCTCAGCCTGACCCCGGCCCTGTGCGCCACCCTGCTGCATCCCCACGCCGGCCACGTGCGCCAGAACGGTTTCTTCGGCGGCTTCAACGGCGGTTTCGCCCGCATTGAGAGCCGCTACGCCGGCGGCGTGCAGGGGCTGGTGCGGCGCAGCGGGCGGGTCATGCTGGTGTTTGCTGCATTGGTCGGGGCCCTGGCCATCGGCCTGGGGCAGCTGCCGTCGGCCTTCCTCCCGGAGGAGGACCAGGGTTATTTCATGACCTCCATCCAGCTGCCGTCCGACGCCACCACCGAGCGCACCCTGAACGTCGTCAAGGCCTTCGAGGCCCATGCCGCGACGCGCCCGGGCATTGCCTCCGGGCAGGCCGTGCTGGGCTTCAGCTTCTCGGGCGCCGGCCCCAACGCGGCGATCGTCTTCTCCAACATGCAGCCCTGGGGCCGGCGCGACGGTGCCACCGCCGCCGAGGAGGTGGCCCAGGCCCAGGCGGCCATGGCCGGCACGCCGGAGGGCATGGTGATGAACCTGATGCCGCCGGCCATCGAGGAGCTGGGCACTTCGTCCGGCTTTGCGATGCGCCTGCAGGACCGCGCCAACCAGGGCTTCGAGGCCCTGATGAAGGCCCAGGAGACCTTGCTCGGCCTGGCTGCGGCGAGCCCGGTGTTTGCGATGGTCTACCCGGAAGGCCTGCCCCCGGGCAGCGGCGTCCGGCTCGACATCGACCGGCAGAAGGCGGAAGCCCTCGGCGTGTCGTTTGCCGCCATTAGCGACACGCTGTCGATCGCCATGGGCTCCCTGTACGTGAACGACTTCCCCAACGCGGGGCGCATGCAGCAGGTCATCATCCAGGCCGACGCCGGGGCGCGGATGCAGGTGGACGACATCCTCAGGCTTTACGTGCGCAATGCAGCCGGCGGGATGGTGCCGCTCGGCGAGGTGGTGAGCCCCGTGTGGGCCGAGGCGCCGCTGCAGATGCTGCGCTACCAGGGCTACCCGGCCGTGCGCATCTCCGGCGCGGCGGCGCCCGGCGTGTCCAGCGGCGAAGCGATGGCCGAGATGGAGCGCCTCGCGGCCACGCTGCCGCCGGGCTTTGCCGTCGAATGGACCGGCCAGTCGCTGCAGGAACGCCAGTCCGCCGCCCAGGCGCCGATGCTGATGGCCCTGTCGATGCTGGTGGTCTTCCTGGTGCTGGCGGCGCTCTACGAAAGCTGGGCGATTCCCCTGGCGGTGATGCTGGTGGTGCCCCTGGGTCTCATCGGCGCCGTGCTGGCGGTGGGGGTGCGCGGGCTGCCGAACGACGTGTTCTTCAAGGTCGGCATGATCACCGTCATCGGCCTGTCGGCCAAGAACGCCATCCTCATCATCGAGTTCGCCAAGCAGCTGCGCGAGCAGGGCATGGGGCTGGCGGAGGCCGCCGTGCAGGCCGCGCGCCTGCGCCTGCGGCCCATCCTGATGACGTCCCTGGCCTTTGCCCTGGGCGTCGTGCCCCTGATGCTGGCCACCGGCGCCAGCGCCGAAACCCAGCACGCCATCGGTACCGGCGTGTTTGGCGGCATGGTCAGCGCCACGGTGCTGGCGGTGTTCTTCGTGCCGGTCTTCTTTGTGTTTGTCCTCGGTCTGCACGGGCGCCTCCAGCGCCTGTTCGGGCGCGGGGCGGTCGTGGAGCGTTGAATCGTGCGCCTTGTATCCCTGAGTCTCGTCCTGCTGCTGGGGGCGTGTTCCCTGGTGCCCCCGCTGCCGGAGCCGGAGGCGGGCCTCCCCGCCACCTACGAGGGCACCCCGGCCGGCGACGCCAATGCCGCCGACCTGGGCTGGCGCGAGCTGTTCGCAGACCCGCGCCTGCAGGCCCTGGTGCGCCTGGCCCTCGACCACAACCGTGACCTGCGGGTGGCGGTGGCCAACGTGGAAGCGGCCCGGGCCCTGTACGGCATCGAGCGCAGTGCCCTGCTGCCGCGGGTGGACGGCCGGGCCGGGCTCGGCCGGGAGCGGCTGGCCGCCAGCCCGGGCAGCCCGGCCGTGGTGCAGGGCAACCACGCCGCCGGCCTGGCCCTGAGTGCCTTCGAGGTGGATCTGTTCGGCCGGGTGCGGGCCCTGTCCGAGGCGGCCCAGGCCCGCTACCTGGCCACTGCCGAGGGCGCCCGGGCGGTCCGCCTCAGCCTGGTGGCGGCGGTGGCCGACGCCTACCTGGAGGAGCGCCTGGCGGCCGAGCAGCTGCGATTGACCGAAACCACGCTGGCGGACTGGCAGCAGTCCCTGTCGCTGGCCCGCATGCTGAAGGACGCCAAGCAGAACAGCGGCCTCGATGTGGCGCAGGCCGAAGGCCAGGTGGCCTCTGCCGAGGCCGACCTCGAGAGCCGCCGCCGGGACCTGGCCCAGGCCCGCAATGCCCTGGCCCTGCTCCTGGGCCGGCTGCCGCCGGAGGGCCTCCCCGCCGGCCGATCCTTGGCGGATCAGCCCATCCGCACCGCCCTGCCGGCGGGCCTGCCTTCGGACCTGCTGCTGCGGCGGCCCGACCTGAGGCAGGCCGAGCAGGCCCTGCGGGCGGCCAATGCGGATCTCGGCGCCGCCCGGGCGGCCTTCTTTCCCACCCTGTCGCTGACGGCCAGCCTGGGGTATGCCAGCCCGGCCCTGGGCAGCCTGTTCCAGGGCAGCCAGCTGGCCTGGGGGGCCAGCCCTCAGCTCACGCAAGCCTTGTTCGACAACGGCCGCCTGGCCGCCGGCCGGGATCTGGCCGAGGCCCGCCGGAGCGCCGCGCTGGCCGAGTACGAGAAGAGCATCCAGGCGGCTTTCCGGGAGGTGGCCGACGGCCTCGCTGCCAGCGCCACCCTGGACGCCCAGCTCCAGGCCCAGGCGCGCGTCGTGGCCAGCGCGGAGCGCCGTCGCGAGCTGTCGAATCTACGCTACCGGGCGGGGCAGGACAGCCGGCTGGAGCTGCTGGATGCCCAGCGCCAGGCCTATGCGGCCCAGCAGGGGCTGCTCGCCCTGCGTCGCTCGGTGTTCAAGAATGCCCTGTCGCTCTACAAGGCATTGGGGGGTGGATTGTCCGAGGGCTGAGGCCGTGCCCGGGGACATGTCAGGCTGTGGGCGGCGGGCGAGGCGCCGTGGGCTGATGGCACGCCCGTAAGCATTCCGGGCGCCGGCTTCGTGGCCGTGTCCTGGGCGGGGCCCGGGCTGCCGTCGCATCGTCGGGCTCCGCCCTGGGGGGGGGCGCCAGGCTCAGTGGAGGGTGGGCGGTCTGCTGTCGGCCTGGCTGCCGTCCGGGTGCGGCAGCTCGTCGTCGTCGAGGTAGTCGTTTGGGCCGCTGTTCAGGATGTCGGCGATTCTGGCCTCCGCCATCGCAATGTGGCTCTCGTGCAGCTTCTTCTTGGCGGCGGCCAGGGCTTCCTCGGCGCGGGCGGCTTCCTTCTCGAGGGCGAGCATCTTTTCGTAGGATGCGGTGGCCGCCTCGAGGATGGGAGCGAGCGCGCCGAGCTTTTCGGGGGGCATGGCCTTGAGGGCCAGGTAGAAGTCGATGTCCTCCTTGAGCTGCCTGGCGCTGAGGCGCTTCGGGCGCTTGGGCTTGGGTGGGGTCTTGGGCTTGGTCATGGGGCCTCCTGGGGGGCGCTGAATGCCTGTTTGCAGCTGTAATACTAGGCTTGACCCTTGCTCGGCGTACTCGGCGTAAAGAACATTGTCGTATCCCGGGCGGCATCGGGTTCAGGCGGCAAGCCAGCGGTTGCGGCCTTCCTGCTTGGCCCGGTAAAGGGCGGCGTCGGCTTCGCCGACCAGCCGTTCGTGGGCCTGCGCCGATCCGCTCCCGAGGCTGCTCACGCCGATGCTCACCGTTACATGGCCGAAGGCTGACGCGGGGTGCGGGATCTTGAGGTCGGCCAGCTCCCGCCGGATCCGCTCGGCCAGGGCGGCGGCTTCCGCGGGGCCGAGATTGCTGGCCACCACCGCAAACTCCTCACCGCCGATCCGGGCGGCAAATTCGCCCCCGCGCTGGGCGTTCCTGCGCAGCACCTCGGCGAGCTTCCTGAGGCAGGCGTCCCCCGCGGGGTGGCCGAGCGCGTCGTTATATTGCTTGAAGTGATCGACGTCGATCATCAGCATCGACAAGCTGCCCCGGCTGCGGCGGGCACGGTTGGCTTCCGTGGCCAGTGTCTCGTCGAAATAGCGCCGGTTGAACAGGCCGGTGAGCGGGTCGGTGGTGGACAGGCGGGCGAGCTCGGCGTTTGCCGTTTCGAGCTTGCCGGCCTGGGCCGCCAGCGTTTTCAGGCTGGCTGAAAGGCGCAGGTTGAGGGACACGATGTAGGCGGCGAGCAGCCCGCCCAGCACGATCGCCACGCTCCCCCAGATCAGGGCACGGTGTGCCCATGCCGGCAGGGCCTTTTCGGACGAGAACATGAAGCCGTCGAGGGAGAAGTCCCTGGGCAGCATGCCGCTCGCCGCATAGATATCCCCGATGTTCTGCCAGCGTTCCCGGCTCATGTAGCCGATATCCACGACGTCGGTCTGGAAGAGGTTGTAGGTGGCCTGGGCCTCGAGCTTGAGCTCGGTGCGATCCATCTTCGGCTGATACTTGCGCAGGATGAGGTCGGCGATCTCGGCCTGGTTGCTGAGGGCGTAGCGCCAGCCGGCGATCAGGGCGTCGCGCATGGCTGCAACGGTTTGCGGCTGCTGCTGGGCGAGCTGCCGCGAGGTGAACAAGGTGTCGCCGTAAAGATTGATGTTCAGGTCCCGGGGGTTGAAGATCTGATAGGGGATGTTCTGGCGGGCCGCCTCGAAGGGCTCGGTGGAGATGTATGCCGTCATGGCATCCACCCGGTCTGGCCCGGCGGCCGTCAGGCTCGATACCTGGCCGGTGTGGGGCGTCAGCCGGACGCGGTCGATATCGACGCCGGCAATCGTCAGATAGGCCGTGAGCTCGGCGGAGTGGGACTCGCCCATCAGTGTCTTGCCCTCGAGGTCGCGCACCGAGCGCAGGCCGGGGTCGGGCCGGGCCAGGATCACGAACGGGGAGTGCTGCAGGATGGCCGCCACGGCCACCACCGGCCGACCGGCATTGAAGTCGATCAGCAGCGAGGAGTTGCCGATGCCGAACTCCGCCTTGCCGTCCACGACGACGGCAGTGGGGTCGATGAGCGGGCCGCCCTCGATCAACTCGACGTCGAGCCCTGCGCCGCGGAAATAGCCCTGTTCGATCGCGGCATAAAACCCGGCAAACTGGAACTGGTGCGTCCATTTGAGCTGGACGCGGACTTTCTGCAGATTGCCTGCACCCGCGGGCGGCAAGGTGTCCGCAGCGGATGCGGGAAGGCCGCTCCCGAGCGCGAGCAGAAAGGTGGCCGCGAGCCGGATCAGTGCGTCTGCTAGCTTGCGCATGGGTGTCATCGATGATCTCTTGCGAAGGCGGGCCTCCCACATCGGATGGCTTGCTGCGCCTCCCGATTCTATCCAGCCACCCCGGAAACGACAAAGGATCGGCGGCCTGCCGGCGGCATGAGGGCGGCGGCTTCCCGTGGTCGGGCAATTTGCCCGCCGTGCCCGGCGAAATTGCCCGAGCCCTGCCCGGGCCCGCTGCACGTCGAGCGCGGCGCCTAGAATCCAGGCGTACGACAGACCCGCCCGCCAACCCCATCCGCCCCACCGGAGACCGCCCATGAAACGCTTCCCCCGCCGCCAGCTTCTGCTGGGGCTCGCTGCCCTGTTGCTCACCAGCCATCTGCCGGCCCACGCCGACGAACCGATGGACGCCATCCACAAGCGGGGCCGGCTGAGAGTGGCCGTGTACAACGACTTCCCGCCGTATTCCGACGCCGGCAAGGGCGTCGACGTGGAGCTCGGCCGGGCCCTGGCCGCCAAGCTGGGGCTGCAGGCCGAGATCATCGGCTTCATGGCCGGCGAGGACATGGGCGACGACCTGCGCAACATGGTCTGGAAGGGCCACTACCTGCGTGGCGATCCGGCCGACGTGATGCTGCGCGTGCCGGTGGACCCGCTGTTCGCCAAGGAGCACGCCCAGGCCCGCATCTTCGGCGCCTACCAGCAGGAAGTGATGGGCATGGCGCGGGTCGCCAGCCGCATTCCGGCGCCCAATGGCTCGGCCGCGGTGGCGCTGGAGGTGTTCACCCGCGAGAAGATCGGTGTCGAGGGCGACACCCTGGCGGACGCCTTCCTGGGCAGCGTGCTGCAGGGCCGGCTGCGCTCCAACGTCAGCCACTTCCGCTCGATCGGCGAAGCGGTCACGGCGCTGAAGGATGAGCGCGTGGCCGCCGTGATGGCACCCCTGGCCGAGCTCGAGGGCGCGCTGGCGGGCGAGACCCGCTTTGCGGTGGAGGAGGCCCGGCTGGGCGAGCTCAGCCCCAAACGCTGGGCCATCGGCATGGCCGTGAAGGCCGATTCCGGCGACCTCGCCACGGCCCTCGCCGACGCTTTGGCGGCGCTGCAGGAGGATGGCACCGTGGCTGCGATCTTCAAGCGCCACGGCGTCACCCTCCGCAGCAACTGAGCCTGCCCTTCGATACCTGGACCGACCCATGCGCACCCCCATCCGACTGCTTCCCGCCCTCCTTGCCCTGGCGCTCGCGCCGGCCTTCGCCGCCGACATCGACTGGCCGACCTACGGCCTCGACCTCAGCAACCAGCGCTACGCCGCGCCCAGCCAGATCAACACCGCCAACGTGGGCAAGCTCACCCGGGCGTGGGCCTACAAGAGCGGCGTGAAGGCCACCTTCCAGGCCACGCCGATCATGGTGGACCGCAGGGTTTACCTGTCGCTGCCCTTCAACGGCGTGGTGGCGCTGGACGCCGTGAGCGGCAAGCAACTGTGGCGCTACGACCACCCGCGCAAGAAGGACTACCCCCTGTGCTGCGGGCCGGCCAACCGGGGCGTGGCGGTGGCTGATGGCAAGGTCTTCATCGGCACCGTGGACGCCCGGCTGGTGGCGCTGGACGCAAAGACCGGCAAGGTGCTGTGGGACGTCGAGGTGGCCGACGCCGACAGCGCCCGGCAGGAATCCGTCACCACCCTCACCGAGTCCGACCCCCTGCGCAAGGCCACCATCGCCGGGCAATCCGGCGTGGGTATCGCGATGGCGCCGGTGGTGCACAAGGGCAAGGTGCTGATCGGGGTGACCGGCGTGGGCTACGGCCTGCACCTGGATTCCGACCGGGACGGCGCGCCGCTGGGCGCGGTGGTGGGTTTTGCCGGCAACTACGGCCGGCCGGGCTTTCTGGCGGCCTTCGACGTGGCCACCGGCAAGCGCGTGTGGCAGTTCGACACCATCGCCCCGAACAATTGGGAAGGCGAGTTCCGCCACACCACGCCCGACGGCGTGCCGCTCAACCGGGATGTCGAGAAGGAGCGCGCCGACCTGCCCAAATACCCGGACGCGGCCCGCTATGGCGGTGGCTCGGCGTGGTCCACCCCGGCCATCGACACCGACAACGGCCTGCTCTACTTCGGCACCGGCAACCCGTCGCCGCAGATGGACGGCAGCTCGCGGCCGGGCGACAACCTGTACACGGTGTCGCTGGTGTGCCTCGATGTGGACACCGGCAAGATCCGCTGGCATTACCAGCAGGTGCCCCATGACCAGTGGGGCTACGACGTGGCGAGCCCGGCGGTGCTGTTCGACTACCCGCACGAGGGCAAGGTGGTGCCGGCAGTGGGGCAGGCCGCCAAGATCGGCTGGTACTACATCCACAACCGCCTCACCGGCGAGTTGCTGAAGAAATCCGACGAGTTCGTGGCGCACCACAACACCTTCACCAGGCCCACCCCGGAAGGGCAGGTAATCCTGCCCGGCGTGCTGGGCGGCATCAACTGGTCGCCCACCTCGGTGGACGCCGAGCGGCTGGTGGCCTACGTGCCGGCGATCCACTGGCCGGTGAAATACACCAAGCGCGTGATCCCCGCCACCGGCACCAAGCCGGCGCTGGAGTACACCACGCTGGAACCGCTGATGGACGTGCCCCGCTGGGGCGTGCTGTCGGCCATCGACCTCGCCACCGGCAAGATGAAGTGGCAGCACAAGACGGCCCAGCCGCTGGTGGGCGGCGTGCTCGCCACCGCCGGCAACCTCGTCTTCATGGGCGAGGGCAACGGCCGCTTCAACGCCTACGACGCGGGCAACGGGCAAACGTTGTGGAGCGACCAGCTGGATGCGGGCGTCAATGCGCCGCCCGTCACCTGGCAGATCGACGGTGTGCAGTACGTGGGGGTGGCCGCGGGCGGCAACCAGATCTTCGGCTACAAGGCCGGCGACACCTTCCAGGTCTATCGGCTGGGCAACTGACCTGGCGAGGCCCGGCCGCGGGCTTCAGCCGATCAGCTTGAGCTTCATGGCCAGCCGGGCAAGCTCGATGTCGCTGCGCACGCCGAGCTTGGCCTTGATCTGGTAGTGCGCGTTCTGCACCGTCTTCGGGCTGAGGTTGAGGAGCTTGCCGATCTCCTCGGCGCCCAGCCCGTCGAGGAGCAGGCGCAGGATCTCGAACTCCCTGGGGTTCAGCTCGTCGGCCGGGTTGCTGCTGCCTTCCAGCAGGGTCAGCGCCATCTCGGGGGCGATGTCGGGGCTCAGCACCTTCTCGCGGCGGGCCACCTAGTAGACCGCCTGGATCAGCACGTCCGGGCTGCTGCTCTTGGTCACGTAACCCAGCGCCCCGGCGCGCACCGCCTGGGCCGCGAAGAGCGGGTCGCGGTGCATGCTGAATGCCAGGATGCAGGCCTCGGGCTGGCGCTGGAGGATGCGCCGGGTGAGCTCGATGCCCCCCATGCCGGGCAGCGAGAGGTCGAGGATGGTGAGGTCGGGCTGGCCTGTGCGCAGGATCTGCAGCGCCTCCTCGGCAGAGCCGGCTTCGGCTTCGACGCGCAGGTCGGCGCGGCGCTCCAGCAGGCGGCGGTAGCCTTCGCGGACCACCGCGTGGTCATCGACGAGCAGGATGCGGATCACGAGGCCTCCCCGGTGGTGGTGTCTTCGCTGGCGGGCACCGGCAGATGCACGCTCACCAGCGTGCCGCGGCCGGGCGCCGGGGCGATGTGCAGGGTGCCGCCCAGGGCCAGAACCCGCTCCTCCATCCCCAGCCGCCCGAAACCGCCGGGCTTGCCGGCGTCCGGCCCGCTGCGGACGCCCTGGCCATCGTCGCGGATTTCGAGGATCAGCCCGGCCGGCGCTCGCCGCAGGCTCACCTCCACCCGGCCGGGCTGCCCGTGGCGGACGGCGTTGGTGAGGCTCTCCTGGATGATCCGGTAAAGGCTCACGTTGATGTTGTCCGGCAGATCGTCGAGTACGTCGTCGGCCACGAGGGTGAAGCGGGTCTCGCGGCTGCGCTGGTTCCAGCCGACGATCAGCTGCCGGAGGCTCGGCAGCAGCCCGAACTCCTCAAGCCCGATGGGGCGCAGCCGGTGGAGGATCTGCTGCAGGGTTTCCATCATGTGCTCGATGGTCCGGACGATGGAATCCGCACAGGGCCGCAGGGCCGGCACGCCCTCGTCGGCAAGCTCCCGCGCGAAGGCCGCCTCGGCGTTGAGGGAGGCCAGATACTGGCCGAACTCGTCGTGCAGCTCCCGGGCCAGGTGCTGGCGCTCCTCCTCGCGCACCGACAGCAGCCGGTGGGCGAGGCGCTGCT
>JAKLLM010000201.1 GCA_023150125.1 Zoogloea sp. | reverse complement strand
AGGACGTGCCGGACATGTTCTACCAGGTGCGCAAGAAGATCGGCGACATCAAGGGCCAGCTGCCGGCGGGCCTGCGCGGGCCGTTCTTCAACGACGAGTTCGGCGACGTGTTCGGCAACATCTACGCCCTCACCGGCGACGGCTTCGACTACGCCCAGCTCAAGGCGGCCAGCGAGACGGTGCGCGCCGAGCTGCTGCGGGTGCCCGGCGTGGCCAAGGTGGACCTCATCGGCGAGCAGGAGCAGCGCATCTACGTGGAGCTCTCCAACAGCCGGCTGGCCACCCTGGGGCTCGACGTGCAGACGGTGAGCGAGGCGCTGGCGCGCCAGAACGCGGTGGCGCCGGGCGGCTACGTGGAGACCCGTGACGAGCGCATCTACCTGCGCCCGTCGGGGGCCTACGACACCGTCGAGGCGATCCGCGAGACGCGCATCCGGGCCGGCGGGCGCGAGCTGCGCATCGGCGACATCGCCCGGGTGGCGCGGGGTTTCGTCGAGCCGCCGGCGCCGCGCTTCCGCTTCCGCGGGCAGGACGCCCTCGGCCTCGGCGTGTCGATGACCAAGGGCGGCGACATCATCGCCCTCGGCCGTGACCTGAAGGCGGCGATCGCCCGCATCCAGGCCCAGCTGCCGGTGGGCATGGAACTCGGCGAGGTGGCCAGCCAGCCCGATTCTGTGCGGCGCTCGATCGACGAGTTCGTCTGGTCGCTGGCCGAGGCGGTGATCATCGTGCTGGTGGTGTGCTTCTTCTCGCTGGGCCTGCGCACCGGGCTGGTGGTGGCGCTGTCGATCCCGCTGGTGCTGGCGGTGACCTTCTTCGGGATGCGGATGTTCGACGTGGGCCTGCACAAGATTTCGCTGGGGGCGCTGATCCTGGCCCTGGGCCTGCTGGTGGACGACGCGATCATCGCCGTCGAGATGATGCTGGTGAAGATGGAGCAGGGCTGGGAGCGCTCGAAGGCGGCCGCCTTTGCCTACACCAGCACCGCCGGGCCGATGCTGTCGGGCACGCTGGTGACGGTGGCGGGCTTCCTGCCGATCGCCACCGCCCAGTCGTCGGTGGGCGAATACACCCGCTCGATCTTCCAGGTGAACGCCATCGCATTGCTGGCCTCGTGGCTGGCGGCGGTGGTGGTGGTGCCCTACCTGGGCTACCTGCTGCTGCCCGACCCGCGGGCGCCGCGCCATTCGGGCTGGCTGGCGAAGCGCTTCCCGCGCCTCGAGCGCCTCCAGGAACGCATCGGCCTCGGCGAGCCGCACTACGAGGGCGGTGAGGACGAGGTCTTCCGCACGCCCTTTTACAACCGCTTCCGCGCCCTGGTGGATGCCTGCGTGGCGCGGCGCTGGTGGGTGATCGGCGCCACGCTGGCGATCTTCGTGACGGCGCTGGTGGGCTTCGGCTTCGTGCAGAAGCAGTTCTTCCCCAACTCCACGCGGCTCGAGCTGCTGGTGGACCTGCGCCTGCCCGAAGGGGCCAGCCTGCGCGCCACCCAGGCCGAGGTCGAGAAGCTGGAGGCCATCCTCGATGGCGAGCCGGGCGTCGCCAACTACGTGGCCTACGTGGGCACCGGCAGCCCGCGTTTCTACCTGCCCCTCGACCAGCAGCTGCCGGCCCCCAACTTTGCCCAGTTTGTCGTGCTGACCCACGACATGGAGGCCCGCGAGGCCCTGCGGAGCCGGCTGATCGAGCGCTTCAAGGGCGAGTTCCCCAACCTCCGCAGCAACGTGATCCGCATGGAGAACGGTCCGCCGGTGGGCTACCCGGTGCAGTTCCGGGTGCTCGGGCCGGACATCCCGACGGTGCGCCGGCTGGCCGGCGAGGTGGCCGCGGTGATGCGCGGCAACCCCCACCTGGTCGACGTCCACCCCGACTGGGACGAGCAGTCCAAGGTGCTGCATGTCGAGGTGGACCAGCACAAGGCGCGCCTGCTCGGCCTGTCGACGCAGGATGTGGCCAACTTCCTCAACACCTCGCTGCGCGGCCTGACCGCCACCAGCTACCGCGAGGGCATCGAGTCGATCGACGTGGTGCTGCGCGCCGACGCACTGGAGCGGGACGCGCTGTCGATGATCTCCGAGCTGTCGATCCCGACCCGCGCCGGCAAGCCGGTGCCGCTGGGCCAGGTGGCCAGCATCCGCTACGGCTTCGAGCACGGGCTGGTGTGGCGGCGCAACCGCGAGCCGGCGATCACCGTGCGCGGCCAGATCTACGACACGGCCATCCAGGCGCCCACCGTCACCGCCCAGATCGAGCCGCAGCTGGCCGAGCTGCGCGCCCGCCTGCCGGCCGGCTACCGCATCGAGACCGGTGGCGCGGTGGAGGAGAGCGCCAAGGGCCAGGGCTCGGTGAATGCCGGCTTCCCGCTGTTCCTGGCGGTGGTGTTCACGGTGCTGATGGTCCAGCTCGGCAGCTTCTCGCGGACCACCATGGTGGTGCTCACCGCGCCCCTCGGGCTGATCGGCGTGGTGCTGTTCCTGCTGCTCTTCAACCAGCCCTTCGGCTTCGTCGCGATGCTCGGCACCATCGCGCTGTTCGGGATGATCATGCGCAACTCGGTGATCCTGGTGGACCAGATCGAGCAGGACGTGGAGCGTGGCCTGTCGGTGTGGGACGCCATCGTCGAGTCGGCGGTGCGGCGGCTGCGGCCGATCGCCCTCACCGCGGCAGCGGCGGTGCTGGCGATGATCCCGCTCACCCGCAGCACCTTCTTCGGGCCGATGGCGGTGGCCATCATGGGCGGGCTGATCGTCGCCACGCTGCTCACGCTGCTGTTCGTGCCGGCGCTCTACGCGGCCTGGTACCGGGTGCGGCGGGCGTGAGCCGCGCCGCGATGGCGGGGGAGTGCTCTGCGAGGCGCCAAGTGCGTTAGAATCCGAAAGTTTTTTGCAGGCATTCAGGCACGCAGATCTTTAATATTAGCCTGTGCTAATATTTACCCGGGAGTCACATAATGAATTTCGAAAAAGCACGGTTCAACATGGTCGAGCAGCAGATCCGCCCCTGGGAGGTGCTGGATTTCGACGTGCTCGACCTGCTGATGAGCGTCCGCCGCGAGGAGTTCGTGCCGGAGGCCTACAAGTCGCTGGCCCTCTCCGAGGCCGAGATCCCGCTGGGCAACGGCGGCAGCATGCTGATCCCGGTGATCGAGGGCAAGATCCTGCAGGCCATCCAGGTCAAGCGCTCCGACAAGGTGCTCGAAGTCGGCGCCGGTTCCGGCTACTTCGCGGCCCTGCTGGCCGCCCGCGCCGACTGGGTGCGCACCGTCGAGATCGAGCCGGCCCTCGTCACGATGGCCCACGAGAACCTCAAGCGCTACGGCGTCGAGAACGTCATCGTCGAAGAAGGCGATGCCATCTGCGGCTGGCCGAGCAACGCGCCCTACGACCTCATCGTCGTCTCCGGCGGCGTGCCCTTCATCCCCGAGACCCTGCTCCAGCAGCTCAAGGTGGGTGGCCGCCTGTTCGCCTTCGTCGGCGAGCCGCAGCTGATGACCGCCACCCTGGTCACCCAGGTGTCCGAGGGCAACTTCCGCACCGAATCCCTGTTCGAGAACGCGGTTCCGATGATGCGCAACGCGCCCCAGAAGAGCCAGTTCAAGTTCTGAGGCCCCACGCCCCATGAAGCAGATCACCCCGCCGCAACTCGCCGACTGGCTGCAGGACACCACGCGCCCGGCGCCGGTCCTCCTCGACGTGCGCGAGCCGTCCGAGTTTTCCTACTGCTCGATCCCCGGCTCGCTGCCGATGCCGATGGCCAGCGTGCCGGCGCGCATGCAGGAGCTCGACCCCGACGCCGAGATCGTGGTGATCTGCCATCACGGCGGCCGCAGCATGCAGGTGGCGATGTTCCTCGAGCGGCAGGGTTTTTCGAAGCTGATCAACCTCGCCGGCGGCGTGGCCCAGTGGGCCCAGCAGGTCGACCCGTCGATGCCCCAGTATTGAGCTGCAACGATGGCCGGCCCCGCCTCGGGTGCCGGCCGGCAACACACAGGATGGAGAGCGGAATGAAACGGCTGGCTGGACGTGTGGCAGTAACGATGGCGGTGGCGCTGATGGCGGGCCAGGCCGCGGCAGCCGATCTCGAGCAGGTCTACCGCGAGGCCCTCGCCTACGACGCGGCGCTGGCGGCCGCCCGGGCCTCGGCCGAGGCCGGGCGCGAGAAGCTGCCCCAGGGGCGCGCCGGCCTGTTGCCGTCGCTCAACCTCACCGGCAACACCAACTGGAACGAGGCCGAATACCGGACCACCGGTCGCAGCCAGGGCTACAACAGCAACGGCTGGCAGGTGCAGCTCACCCAGCCCCTGTTCCGCTGGCAGAACTGGGTTCAGTACAAGCAGGGCGAGATGCAGGCGGCCCTCGCCGACGCCCAGTACCAGCTGGCCCGCCAGGACCTCACCCTGCGCGCCTCCCAGGCCTACTTCGACGTGCTCGGCGCCCAGGACGTGCTCGCCGCCGCCCAGGCCCTCAACGAGGCCAACACCCAGCAGCTGGCGCTGGCCAAGAAGAGCTTCGAGGTCGGCACCGTCACCATCACCGACGTCCATGAGGCCCAGTCCCGCGCCGACCTCTCCTCGGCCCAGGTGATCGCCGCCGAGAGCGACCTGGCCGTCAAGCGCCACGCGCTGCTGGTCCTCACCGGCAAGGAGCCCGACGTGCTGAAAGGCCTGCGCAAGGGCGTCGCCCTGAGCCGCCCGGAGCCGGCTGACATCCAGTCGTGGGTTGCCGCGGCGGAAGCCGGCAACCTGTCGGTGCAGGCCAACCAGCTGGTCAGCGAGATCGCCACCCGCGAAGTCGAGCGCAACCGCGCCGGCCATCTGCCCACTGTCGACCTGGTCGCCTCCCATGGCAACACCACCTCGGCCAACGCCTTTGCCGGCTTCGCCAAGACCGACCTCGACACCACCGTCGTCGGCGTGCAGCTGGCGATGCCGCTGTTCCAGGGCGGTGCGACCAGCTCCCGGGTGCGTGAAGCCTCGGCCCTCCGCGAGAAGGCCGTCTCCGACCTCGACAACGCCCGCCGAACCTCGGCCCAGAATGCCCGCCAGGCCTACCTCGGCGTGACCAGCGGGCTGGCCCAGGTGAAGGCCTTCGAGGCGGCGCAGGTGTCGTCCCGCTCGGCCCTCGACGCCAACAAGCTGGGCTACGAGGTCGGCGTGCGCATCAACATCGACGTCCTCAACGCCCAGAGCCAGCTCTTCGACACCCAGCAGAAGCTCGCCAAGGCCCGCTACGACACCCTGATGGCCCAGCTCAAGCTGAAGGCCGCCGCCGGCACCCTCGGCGACGAGGACATCAAGGCAATCAATGCTTTGCTAGACTAGGCCCCGGCCTGTTCCATGCCCGAACGGCCGCGCAAGCGGCCGTTTCCATTTTCCATTCCCTGTTTCCCACTCACCGATCCCAACCACCATGCGCTACACCGACCTGCGTGATTTCATCGCCCAGCTGGAACGTCTCGGCCAACTCAAGCGGATCAAGGCCGAGGTCGACCCGCACCTCGAGATGACCGAGATCTGCGACCGCGTGCTCCGCGCCGGCGGCCCGGCGATCCTCTTCGAGAAACCCAAGGGGCACTCGGTGCCGGTGCTCGCCAACCTCTTCGGCACGCCCGAGCGGGTCGCGCTGGGCATGGGCGAGAGCGGCGACGACTGGCAGGGCGCGCTGCGCGAGGTGGGCAAGCTGCTGGCCTTCCTCAAGGAGCCCGAGCCGCCGAAGGGCCTCAAGGACGCCTGGGACAAGCTGCCGATCTTCAAGCAGGTGCTCAACATGTCGCCCAAGACCGTGTCGTCGGCGCCTTGCCAGCAGGTGGTCAAGGAGGGCCGCGACGTGGACCTCGCCAGCCTGCCGATCCAGCACTGCTGGCCTGGCGACGTGGCGCCGCTGATCACCTGGGGTCTGGTCGTTACCCGCGGCCCCCACAAGACGCGTCAGAACCTGGGCATCTACCGCCAGCAGGTGCTCGGGCCCAACAAGGTGATCATGCGCTGGCTGGCC
>JAKLLM010000200.1 GCA_023150125.1 Zoogloea sp. | reverse complement strand
ACCGCCGGCACGTTGGCGAGCATCATGCCTATCGTCGTGCCGAGCACCACCCACAGCAGTGCGTCGTACTTGGCGGCCAGGGCGACGGTGGCGAACTGGGTCTTGTCGCCCATCTCGGCGATGAAGAAGGCGATCGTGGTGGTCACGAAGGCGCCGGCCGGATGGACTTCCGAGGGGGCCTCGTCGTCGTCGAGGGTGTCGGGCTTGAGCGTCCACAGGCCAAAGGCGATGAAGACGATGCCGATGATCCACGGCAGCCAGGATGCAGGGATGAAGTCGGCGACCCAAACCCCCACCGAGCCGGCGAGGGCGTGGTTGAGCACGGTGGCGACGAAGATGCCGGCGATGATTGCCCACGGCTTGCGCAGCCGGGCTGCCAGCACGAAGGACAATAGCTGGGTCTTGTCGCCGATTTCCGCCAGGGCGACAAGGGCGGTCGAGGTGATGAAGGCTTCCACGGCAGGGGTGGCGGCATTGCCGCCGGAGGTCAGCGGGGGGAGGAGGGGGCGGTCTTGTGCGGGCAGTCAGCCTTGGTGCACTCGACGTAGAGATACAGGGCGTGCTCACGCACCGTGAAGCCGCGCTCGGCGGCGATCTTGCTCTGGCGTTCCTCGATCTCGGGGTCGAAGAACTCCTCGACCCGGCCGCACTGCAGGCACACCAGGTGGTCGTGGTGGTGGCCCTCGTTGAGCTCGAAGACGGCCTTGCCCGATTCGAAGTAATGGCGCTCCAGGAGGCCGGCCTGTTCGAACTGGGTGAGCACCCGGTAGACGGTGGCCAGGCCGATATCCATGTCTTCGGCGATCAGGAGGCGGTAGACGTCTTCTGCGGTGAGATGGCGATGCTCGACCTTCTGGAACAGATCGAGGATCTTCAGGCGCGGAAAGGTCGCCTTGAGGCCGATATTCTTGAGGTTCTGGGAATTGCTGGACATGGGGGCCCCGAAAAACTGGACTGTAGGGCCGGAAGCCCGGCCAGCCCCATATGATATAGTTTCTGCCCCGAGTTGAGAATGCGCCTCAAAGGCGTGCCTCCACCCCCAGACCTTCGAAACGCCATGCGCCAACTGCTTTCTTCCGCCCTGCTGATCGTGGCCGTTTCCGGCTGTACCGCCGTGACTGATTTCGTGAAGCCTTACCGGATCGACGTCCGGCAGGGAAACTACATCACCCAGGACATGGTGTCCCAGCTCAAGCCCGGCATGAGCCGCGAGCAGGTGCGCTTCGTGCTCGGAACGCCCCTGGTCAGCGACATTTTCCATGCCGATCGCTGGGATTACGTCTATCGCTTTCAGCCGGGCAAGGGCGCGGCCCAGGAGCGGCGTCTCACCGTGATCTTCGAAGACGGCCGCCTGCTGCGCCTGGATGGCGACGTGCGCCCTGCCGAGGCACAGGCCCAGCCTGCTCCCTGATGTGCCCGCCGGTCGCCGGCGGGGTACGGTCCATTCCTTTTTGTCCTGAATGCAGAGGATTGCATGAATAAAATTCGTATCGCCATTGCCGGTGCGTCCGGGCGCATGGGCCGGATGCTCGTCGAAAGCACCCTCAAGGCATCCGACACCGCCCTGGTGGCGGCCTTCGACCAGCCGGACAGCCCCTTCATCGGCAAGGATGCCGGCGAACTCGTCGGGCTTCCCTGTGGCGTCGCCATCTCCAGCGACGTCGCCGCGGGTCTGGCCCAGGCCGACTGCCTGATCGACTTCACCCGCCCCGAAGGCACCCTGCATCACCTCGAGCTGGCCCGTGCCGCGGGCTGCGGCATGGTGATCGGCACCACCGGTTTCTCGGCCGACGGCAAGGCGGCCATCGCCGCGGCCGCCGAGCTGATCCCGGTGGTCTTCGCGCCTAACATGGCGGTCGGTATGAACGCCGTCTTCAAGCTGCTCGACGTGGCGGCCCGGATCCTCAGCGAAGGCTACGACGTCGAGATCATCGAGGCCCACCACCGCCTCAAGGTGGATGCGCCGTCGGGCACCGCGCTGCGCATGGGCGAGGTGGTGGCCGACGCCCTCGGCCGCGACCTGGACGCCTGCGCGATCTACGGCCGCGAGGGCGTGACCGGCGAACGCGAAGGCCAGACGATCGGCTTCTCTACCATCCGCGGCGGCGACATCGTCGGCGACCACACGGTGCTCTTCGCCGGGATCGGCGAGCGCATCGAGATCACCCACAAGAGCGGCAGCCGCATGCCCTACGCGGCGGGCAGCCTGCGCGCCGCGCGTTTCATCGCGCCGCGCAAGTCGGGCCTGTTCGACATGCAGGATGTGCTGGGGCTGAAGTAAAAAAGCCGGTTGACGGGCGGGTGGGGCTCAAGCAAGGGCGTCCGGTGCCGTTATCCTGATGGCTTTCCGGAAGACGCGTCGCCACGGCGTGCGCGTCTTGCTTATCAAGATCCCTTGCTGACTGCCCACGTGATTCCTCCCGACGCCGATCTCGATTTTCAGGATGCTCAGATCGGCCGCGCCGTGCGTGCGTTTCTCGCGGCCGGCGCGGCGGAGAGGCTGCTGGGTGCGTCCATCCCCTCGGGCGCTCCTGCCGAGCGCTACGTCGCCGCCCTGGAAGCCTTGATGGTGGCCCGGAATGTCGCCGAGCGGGGGCTCAGCGAGATGCGCGAGCGCCTCGACCTCGCGATGCACAACACCGAAGGCGGTGTTTGGGACTGGGATCTGGCCCGCAACTCGCTGGTGATCGACAGCGCCTGGCGCAAGACGCTGGGCTACGATGATTCCGAGTATTCGTCCGGCGGCCTCGACTGGGTGCCGCTGGTGCATCCCCACGACCTGGAGGTGATGCGCCATCAGGTGGCCGCCCACCTGCGCGACGAGGTGCCGTATTTCGAGACCCAGTTCCGCATCCAGGCCAAGGATGGCGGCTGGTGCTGGGTGCTGGCGCGCGGCAAGGCCTCCAACAGGTCTGACGACGGGCGTTGGGCGCGGATGGTCGGCACCTATCAGGATGCCACCCAGGCCAAGTGTGCCGAGCTCGAGCTGCTCCACGCCAAGGAGCAGGCCGAGGCGGCCAACCGGGCCAAGAGCGACTTCCTTGCCAACATGAGCCACGAAATCCGTACGCCGATGAACGGGATCATCGGCATGACGGAGCTCGTGCTCGACACCAAGCTCGACGCGGAGCAGCGGGAATACCTGCAGACGGTCAAGAGCTCGGCCGACTCGCTGCTGCGGATCATCAACGACGTGCTGGACTTCTCGAAGATCGAGGCCGGCCACATGACCCTCGAGCAGGTCGAGTTCTCCATCGCCAGCCTCCTCGGCGACACCATGAAGTCGCTGGCGCTGCGGGCCTACGAGAAGGGCATCGAGTGCTTCTACGACATCGACGAGGATGTGCCCGATGTAGTGGTGGGCGATCCGATCCGGCTGCGCCAGGTGGTGACCAACCTGGTCGGCAACGCGGTCAAGTTCACCGAGGCGGGCGAGGTTGAAGTCTCGGTGTCGGCCAGCAGCCTCGACAACGGCGACCTGGTGCTCGAGTTTGCGGTGCGGGATTCGGGCATCGGCATCCCGAAGGACAAGCATGGCCTCGTCTTCGGCGCCTTCTCCCAGGCCGATGCGTCGACGACCCGCAAGTACGGCGGGACCGGGCTCGGGCTGGCGATCAGCCGACGCATCGTCGAGCTGATGGGCGGTTCGGTCTTCCTCGAGAGCGAGCCGGGCAAGGGGAGCGTCTTCCGCTTCACCGTCCGCGTTGGCGTCGGGCATGCCAAGCCCGTGGTGACGGAGAGCTTCGGCCGGCGGCGGGCGATGGTCGCCGGGCGGAATGCCGCCCTGCGGCGGTGTGTCGGTGAGCAGCTGCGGGCGATGGGGCTCGATGTGCTGGAGGCGGGCAGCGGCGCCGCCGTCGAGGACGCCCTGGTGGCGGCCCACAAGTCCGGCACGCCCTTCGACTGGCTGTTGATGGACGCGGCGATGCCGGCGCCCGGCGGCTACGCCCTCGCCGAGCGGTTCATCAAGGACTGGCCGTCCCTCGATCGGCTCGTCATGATGCTCGATGTCAGCAGCCACCGGGAGGAAGCGCTCAAGTGCGAGCGGCTGAAGGTCGGGGCGCGTCTCGTCAAGCCGTTCTCGCGGGCCGACCTGCGGGACGCCCTCGGGCTCGCCCTGCACGGTGCGGTTGCGGAGGGCAATCGTTTCCTCGCCTTCGATGCCACGCAGACCCATGCCTATGCGCAGCCCGATTCCGGCTCGGCACTCCGGCTGAAGATCCTGCTGGTCGAGGATAACCCGGTCAACCAGACCGTTGCCGTCAAGATGCTCGAGAAAATGGGGCACACGCTCACCGTTGCATCCAACGGTCAGGAGGGCCTCGAGTTTTTCGACAAGGATAAGTTCGACCTCATCCTGATGGACGTGCAGATGCCCGTGATGGGCGGTCTGGAAGCCACCCAGGCGATCCGTGCCCGGGAGGCGCGGCGTACCTGGGCCGCCGGCGGGCAGTGGCGTTCGACGCCCATCGTCGCGATGACGGCGCACGCCATGCAGGGTGATCGCGACCGCTGCCTGGCAGCCGGCATGGACGACTACATCGCCAAACCCATCAAGCCGGCCGAGCTGCGCGCGGTGGTCGAGCGGGTCGTCGGCGACATGGGGGGCGCAGGCGCGGTTGAGGAGCGGGTCGAGGACGGCCACATCGATTTCGAGGCTGACGAGTCCGCAGCCGATCTCAACGCGACCCGCGAGCTCCTCGACGGTGACGAGGCAGCGCTCCAGCAGCTGATCGGCCTCTTCTTCGCCGATCTCGAGCGCAATCGCAAGGCGCTGGAGCAGGCCCAGCGCAGCAACGACTTCACCACCATCCGCAATCTCGCGCACACCATCAAGGGGAGTGCGGGCGTGTTCAATGCCGAGGCCGTGATGGCTGCCGCCCGGCGGCTCGAGACGCTGGCCCGTGATTCCGATGCGGCGGGCGTCCGGCGGGAGCTCCCGGTGCTCCTGGCCGAGCAGGGCAAGCTCGCGGGCGTCCTGCGCAAGGCGAGGAAGTCGTAGTGGCCGGCCTCGTCGGTTTGACGACGGCCGCGCGGTGGGTTTGCCCGAACTGCCCGCTGCGGGCTATAATTGAAAAGTTTCTTAGCGGGATGGCCGTGCAGGCTGATCCCGTTTTTCATGTGTAGCCCGGCTACCCATGCATGCCGTTCAATCAAAAGATTTCGAGGAGTTCGCCGTGTCAGCTTTCCCGCCCGCCATTCTTGCTCTTGCCGACGGGACGGTGTTTTACGGAAAGGGCATCGGGGCGATAGGTGCGACGACCGGCGAGGTGGTGTTCAACACCTCCATGTCCGGTTACCAGGAAATCCTCACCGACCCGAGCTACTGCCGCCAGATCGTCACTCTCACCTATCCGCACATCGGAAACACGGGCATCAACCGCGAAGACTGCGAGGCCGGAAAGGTCTTCGCCGCGGGCCTGGTGATTCGCGATCTGCCCTTGGTGGCGTCGAACTGGCGCTCGGAGCAGTCGCTGGACGCCTACCTCAAAGCCGAAAACATTGTCGCCATCGCGGGTCTCGATACCCGCAAGCTCACCCGCATCCTGCGTGAAAAGGGTGCCCAGAGCGGTTGCATCATGACCGCCGCCAGCGCCGCCGAGCTCAACGTCGAGGCCGCCCTGGCCCAGGCCCGTGCCTTCCCGGGGCTGGCCGGGATGGACCTCGCCAAGGTCGTGTCCGCCACCGAGTCCTATGCCTGGACCGAAGGCGAGTGGAAGCTCGGCGAGGGCTACGTGCCCCAGCAGAATGCCCGCTTCCACGTCGTGGCCTACGACTACGGCGTCAAGCGCAACATCCTGCGCATGCTCGCCGAGCGCGGCTGCCGCCTGACCGTTGTTCCGGCCCAGACCCCGGCCGCCGAGGTGCTGGCCCTGAATCCGGATGGCGTCTTCCTGTCCAACGGCCCCGGCGACCCGGAGCCCTGCGATTACGCCATCACTGCCATCCGCGAGATCCTTGCCAAGGGTGTCCCGACCTTCGGCATCTGCCTCGGCCACCAGCTCCTGGCTCTGGCCTCCGGCGCCCGCACGCTGAAGATGAAGTTCGGCCACCACGGTGCCAACCACCCGGTCAAGGACCTCGATTCCGGCCAGGTGCTG
>JAKLLM010000199.1 GCA_023150125.1 Zoogloea sp. | reverse complement strand
CCCGGTGGCCAGGGCCAGACCGGGCCGGCCAGCATCCCGCTGCGGGCGAGGAGTTCCCACACCCAGGGCACGAAGGCCAGCACCGTCTGCACGGCACCGGCGAGGAACATCGGGCGGTGGGGCGCGGCGAAGAGCACGTCGAGGCCCGCCGGCGGCGGCTGGTCGGCCGGCGGCGTGGTGGGGCGGCCGGGCATGTGGAGCTGGATGGGTTTGGCCATGATCCTAGAGACGGCGGTTGGAGATGCCCTCACCCCCCGGGTGACGGCAAGAGAGAGGGGCAGGTCGGGTGGTCATTTGTCTTTCAAGGCGGCATGTGGCGGCATGAGGCGGCACGCGGTGGCCTGCCGCCGCGGTCGGGCTGATTGTCAAAGGGCCTCGTCGATGGCTGCGGGGTGCGCGGTCGGGGTTAGAATCCGGCCTTGCCGAATCCCCTGACTTTGAAGGTTCCCGCGATGTCCTCCGAGAAGATCGATATCCCCGGCCTGTTGAGCCGCATGCCCTTGTTCAGTGCACTGGCGCCGGACGACCTGGCCCACATGGCGGCGACCACCCGCGAGCGGCGCCTGCAGAAGGGCGAGCGCCTGTTCCAGCGGGGCGAGCAGCCGAGGGGCTTCTTTTTGATCGTCTGGGGGCAGGTCAAGCTGGCCTTCACCTCGGCCCAGGGCAACGAGAAGGTGGTCGAGATCCTCGGCCCGCTGCAGAGCTTCGGCGAGGCGGTGATGTTCCTCGACCAGCCCTACCCGGTGCTCGGTGAGGCGCTGGCCGACACGCTGGTGCTGCACATCGCCTCGCAGGCGGTTTTTGGCCAGATCGAGCAGGACCCGCGCTTCGCCCGCAAGCTGCTGGCCGGCATGTCGATCCGCCTGCACACGATGGTGCGCGACGTGGAGTCGTATGCGCTGCGCTCGTCCACCCAGCGGGTCATCGGCTACCTGCTGCAGCTGGCCGAGACCGCACCCTGCTCGCCGGCCCAGGGCAAGGCCGAGATCGAGCTGCCGACCAGCAAGCAGGTGATCGCCTCGCGGCTCAGCCTGACGCCGGAGACCCTGTCGCGGATCTTCCACGAGCTCTCCGACGTGGGGCTGATCTCGGTGCGTGGCAAGCATATCGTTATCCACGACGCCGCCCGTCTGGCCGAGCACGACTGAATGGGGCCTTGCCGTCAGGGGGCCGTGGCGTGGCGGATGTGAATCGCAAATTCGCCGTCGCTGCCGGTCTCGGTGCGATGGACGTAGCCGTTGCGCCGCAGGATGTCGTAGAGCGGGCCCGGCTCGCGGTAGAGCAGCAGGATCACCTCGCCGTCCGGCGGCAGGGTGTCGAGGGCCTCGAGGGTCAGGTTGAGCGGTTCCGGCGGCATCAGGCCGCGGGCATCGACGATCACGGGGGCAGGGCTGTCGGCGGGCATGGAAGGCTCTCTGGTGGGCGCTGCGGGGTGCAGCGGGTGTTGTGCAGAGTGGCGCAAGCGCCGGCGCCGAACCTTGAGCGTGGTCAATCACCGGCACTCGGCCGTGGTGGACGGCGCAGTCGGTTTCCCGGGATGGGGGCTACACTCCCTGCAATGTCGAACGAGATCCGATCGTGAAGGAAGGTTCCGCCCTGCTCGTGGCCCTGGCGCTGGCCGCGGGCATTGCTTATTGGTCCGACCATTTCCGGCTCGGCGGCTGGAATCAGGACGTGCCCGGCGAGCCGGCCTTCCCGCACCAGACGCCGCCGCCCCGGGTGAGCACGCCGGTCGAGCAGACCGCGCCGGAGCGCCTCGAGATCTCGGTGAGCTCCGACGCGGCAGCCAAGGCGGTGCTGTGCGAGGAGCTGCTGGAGGTCATCCGCGGCGTCGACGCCGCGATGCTCACGCCCCAGTCGCCGGCCACCACCGAGCAGCTCGCCGCCCGCCGCCGCGCCTACGTCGAGAAGCGGATGGCGCTGGGCTGCTGAGCAGTGGCGCCGCCGTGCCCGCGGCGGCTCAGTGGCTGGTGCTCAGTGGCTGGTGCCCTCCGAGCGCTGGATCTTGTTGTGGAGGTTGTACTTGCCGATCGGCTTGCTGGCCGGCAGGCGCTTGATTTCCTTGAAGGTCTTGGCGTCCAGGAAGATCAGCGCGCCGTCCTTCTCCATCAGGCTGGCGATCACGTAGCTGCCCCGGCGGTCGAACTCGACGTGGGCGAAGGTCTTGCCCGGCTCGGGGCGCACTTCGTGGACCACCTTGAGGCTCTGCTTGTCGATCACCTGCAGGGTGTCGCGGGCGGTGGGGCTCATCATCGAGTCGACCCACGCGTAGGGGCTGTTCTCGTGGCTGCGCAAAAAGAAGCCGGGCCCCAGCGTGGGGATCGTCGCCACGGTCTGCCAGTTCTGCATGTCGATCACGCTGACCTGGGCGTCCTTGAGGTTGGTGCTGGCCACCACCCGCCGGCCGTCGCGCAGCCATGAGATCCCCGAGCCGAGGTGCGGCATGCCGGGCAGGTCGAGGGCGGCGATGGCCCGCCGCACGTCGAGGTTGACCACCTGGCCGCGGCCTTCGCGGCTGGCGCCGACCACGTTGGCGTAGTCCTGGGTGAAGAAGAAGTCGTCGAGGGGCACGTCGAGCACGGTGCGGCGGGCGTTGAGGAAGCCCGGCGTGGGCAGCGCCTCGCCCATCTTGTAGTCGTGCACGTAGCCTTCGTAGAAGGGCTGGGCGGCCGGGTCGTAGGAGACTTCCCAGATCTCCGGCAGATCCTTGAGGCCGACGATGAAGCTCTTGCGCGGCGCCGCGTCGTACACCGCCGACAGGCGCGAGCCGGCGTCGCCCTTGAGGTTGCGGCCGTCGATGACCTTGAGCAGCTTGAGGTCGGCGTCGAAGATCACCAGGTTGCCCGGCAGGTAGTTGGCCACCGCCACGTAGCGCCCGTCGGAGGACACCGCGGCGTTGCGGGCGTTGAGGCCGGCACGCACCTCGGCCACGACCTTGAGGTTCCAGATGTCGAACTTGCTCACCCAGCCGTCCCGCGAGGCGAAGAACACGTAGCGCCCGTCCGGCGTGAACTTGGGCCCGCCGTGCAGCGCGTAGCGCGACGGGAAGCGGTGGATGCGCTCCATGCGGTCGCCGTCGAGCACGCTCACGTGGTGGTCGCCGGCCTCGACGACGATGAAGAGGTTCATCGGGTCGGCCTGGGCCACCGGGCCCTGGCGGGCGTCGGGCAGGCTGCCGGGCGGGTAGGGTTCGACGCGCGAGGCGCGGATGTCGGCCTCGCTCCAGGCCGGCGCCGGGCTCACCGGCGAGTAGATCCAGCCGGCCAGGGCGTCGATCTCGGCGGCCGACAGCGCAGCGCCGAAGGCCGGCATCTGGGTGGCGGCGCGGCCGTCGCGGATGGTGGCGACGGCGTCCTTGCGCTTGAGGCGCTCGAGGCTCTCGGGCAGCAGCGCCGGGCCCATCCCGCCGAGGCGGCTGGCGCCGTGGCAGCTGGCGCAGTGCTGGGTGTACAGGGCAGGGGCGTCGGCCGCCTGCGCGCTGGCCAGGTTGCCGAGGAGGAGGGCGGCGAGGAGGCTGCGGAGGATCTTCATGGCAGGGGTTCGCTGTAGGTCGGGCTCAGGCTCGGGCCTGGCAGGTTCGGGGCCCGGCCAATCCTGCGCGGCCGGGCTGCGGGCGCGGTGGGCGCTCAGGCCGGGCTGAGGCGCACCCAGGGTTTCACCTCCAGCCGCGTCGCGTCGTCGGCCACGCCGATCTCGGCGTTGTCGAGGTAGCAGCCCGGGTCTTCCTGCCACGGGTCGCCGGTGAGCTGCTGGGCGCGCACGCGGGTGTTGCCGTTGCAGATGGCCAGGTAGCGGCATTCGGCACAGCGCCCGGTGACGGGCCGCGGCGATTGCTTGAGGCCGGCCATCAGCGGGTCGGAGACATCCGTCCAGATGTCGCCGAAGCTGCGCTCGCGGACGTTGCCGAGGGTGTGGTGCCACCACATGGTGTCGGGGTGCACGTTGCCCAGGTTGTCGATGTTGGCCACATTCACCCCGCTCGAGTTGCCGCCCCACTGGCGCAGCTTGGCCTCGATGTGGGCGGCGCGGTCGGGGAAACGGCGCTGCACCCATTGCAAAAAGAAGGGCCCGTCGGCGTCGTTGTTGCCGGTGGTGAAGTCGCGCACGAGGCCGCGTTCCTCGTACTTGAGGGCGGTCTCGAAGAGCAGCTCCATCGCGTCGCGGGTGAGGAGGTGGCGGGCGTCGTCGGCCCGGTTCTTGTTGCCGCGGCCGGCGTAGTTGAGGTGCGAGAAGTAGAAGCGGTCGATGCCTTCGTCCTCCACCAGCTGCAGCACGCCGGGCAGGTCGCCGGCGTTGTCGGCGGTCATCGTGAAGCGCACGCCCACTTTCACGCCCAGCCCGGCGCACAGGCGCAGGCCGGCCAGCGAGCGGTCGAAGGCGCCGTCGAGGCGGCGGAACTTGTCGTGGGTCTCGCGGATGCCGTCGAGGCTGACCCCGACGTAGTCGAAGTCGGTGGCGGCGATGGCGTCGATGTTGGAGGCGTCGATCAGCGTGCCGTTGGACGACAGGCCCACGTAGAAGCCCATCTTCTTGGCGCGCCCGGCGATCTCGAAGATGTCGGGCCGCAGCAGCGGCTCGCCCCCCGACAGGATCAGCACCGGCACCCGGAAGGCCTTCAGCTCGTCCATCACCCGGAACACCTCGTCGGTGCCGAGCTCGCCGGCGAAGTCCTTGTCGGCGGAGATCGAGTAGCAGTGCTTGCAGGTGAGGTTGCAGCGCCGGATGAGATTCCAGATCACCACCGGGCCCGGCGGATTGCGCTTCGGCCCGAGGGGCGTGGGCGAGGAGATTTCGCGGACATAGCTGGAGATGCGGAACATGGCAGGCCTTCCCGGAGGGTGTGCCGCGATTGTCGCCGTCGGGATGTCCGGGCGGCCTTGACGGCTATCAAACGGGTCTGCATTGGAATCCGTGTGGGCGATGGCGGGTGCTGCCGGGTGCGCTCCTCGGCCTGCCCTGGTGCCAGCTTCATATTTTTCTTGAAACTATACAAATTTTCAGTAATATCACCATTGGTTATTGCTTTGAGCTATTCCCGGCTCGGGCTGGCCCGTCTCGACTTCAGGAGTTCAAAAATGGATACAAGCATTCAAAGACCGACCGGTGCCTTCGTGGGCGCGTCCTGGGCGGCCTTGCTGGTCGGCGCCACCGTCTATCTGGTGGGCCTGTGGAACTCCACGATGCAGCTCAACGAGAAGGGCTATTACTTCACGATCCTGATGTACGGCCTGTTCGCCGCCGTTTCGCTGCAGAAATCGGTGCGTGACCGGCTGGAGGGTGCCCGCGTCACCGGCATCTACTATTCCCTGTGCTGGCTCTCCCTGCTGCTGGCGGTGCTGCTGCTCACCGTGGGCTTGTGGAACGCCACCCTTCCGCCGAGCGAGAAGGGCTTTTATGCGATGGCCTACCTGCTGAGCCTGTTCGGGTCGGTCGCCGTCCAGAAGAACGTCCGCGACATCGCGCTGTACGACAGGGGTTCCCCCAGCCTGGCCGAGGGCTCCGCGTCGCTGGAGAACTGAGCGGCAAGCCTCTGTGGGCGGTTCGGGGGGCCTGGGCTCCTGCCGCCCCGCCGGCGTCGATGCCCCGTGCGTGGCCAGCGTCTCGTCGCTGCCGTCGTGAACGAGGGGCTCGTTTGCCGGCTTCAACTGACTTTGAGGGTACGCCGCAGCCGGTCTCGCGGATCCACTCCAGCACCCGCAGGCCGCTGCCCGGCAACAGGCTTGGGCTGCGCCGCGTCGGCCTGGCTGGCCAGGATCGGCCTGATGGCCGCTCTTCCGCGGTGGCCACCCCCACCACTTCGACCCGGGGCTGCTGGCCCAGCAGCCGGAGCGGGTGAGCCTGGATCCGCTCCGAGTCTTCGCCGCTGACGGTTTTCATAGCAGCTTCCTGAACGCGCTTCGACATGCTTCCAGTGTTGCCGAGCCGCCGGCTCGCCTCCAGAGGCGCCTCACGGATGTTCGGATAGGGCTGATTGTCGTTTAGGGGAAAACTCACGGCCCGTCGGGCCCCTGGATGCTCAGCCCGGGAAGGGCTGCCGGGGGAGTGTCAGAAATTTTGTGTTCGAGGCGCTTTTAGATCCTTCCAGCCCTGCCGCGACAGGGCCGGAAGAATCGGCTCATCGTGCCATCGCCGGAATGAAACGCTCGCCGTAGAGGATGGCGAACTGGTTCATCGCC
>JAKLLM010000198.1:11637-13695 GCA_023150125.1 Zoogloea sp. | reverse complement strand
AAGCGGGGGCCGCAAACTCAAAGCGTCCCTGTGATGCAAAGGGGCCGCGACGATCCTGCACGGTTGGTGCCATCGTCGTGATGCCCGGCCTGCGGTCGATGGGCCTTGAACGTATCGGGCGTGGACGGTATCTGATCGTGGGATGCCGGGTCGCGCTGCGCTGACCCGATCCCCCGACTGCCAGCCTCCCCACCATGCACATCCGCCCCGCCCAGCCTTCCGACTTCCCCGCCATGTGGCCGATCTTCCAGGCGGTGGTGGCGTCGGGTTCGACTTACGTCTTCGCGCCCGACACCGGCCGCGACGACGCCTTTGCCTACTGGTTCGGGCCGGGGGTGGTGGCGCATGTGGCCGAGGACGAGGGCGGGGGGATCGTCGGGATGTACAAGCTGATCGCCAACCAGCGCGACCTGGGTTCGCATGTGGCGAATGCGTCGTTCATGATCTCGCCGGCCCATGCGGGGCACGGCGTGGGGCGGCAGCTGGGGCTGCATTGCCTGCGCGAAGCGGCGCGGGCGGGCTACCGGGCGATGCAGTTCAATTTCGTGGTGAGCACCAACACGGCGGCGGTGGCGCTGTGGCAGAAGCTCGGCTTCGCCATCGTGGGGACGCTGCCCAAGGCCTTCCGGCATTCGAAGCTGGGTTATGTGGATGCCTACGTGATGCACCGCTTCCTCGACGACATCGAGGCCTGAGGGCCGCCCGCGCGGTGTCGGCGGCCGCCTCCGTGGTGGGGGCGGCGCCTCGGGGCGGTGGCGCGTTCAGGCGTCGGGCAGCGCGGCAGCGTCGGGGACGACGACGGCAAAGAGATCGCCCAGGGCGGCCAGGCTGGCAGCCTGCAGCGTGGCCGCCGGGACGAGATTGCCCTGCGGATCGGCCAGGTCGCGGGTGGCCGTCGCGCTGGCCACGACGGTGGGCGCGAAGCCGAGGTTGAAGGCGCCGCGGGTCGTCGAATTGACGCACATGTGGGTCATGAAGCCGACGAAGACGACGTTCTTGCGCCCGGTGGCCTTCAGCTGCGCCTCTAGCTCGGTCCCGACGAAGGAGTTGGGGAAGTGCTTGACGATCACCGCCTCGCCGGCGGCCGGGGCGACCTTGTCGGCGATCGCGCCGATCGACGCCCGCACGTCGTAGGGGCTGCCCGGGCCGGCGTCGTGCTGGATGTGGATGACCGGAACGCCCAGCCGGCGGGCGCGGGCGAGCACGGCGGCGGCTTCGTCGAGGGCCCCTTCGACCCCGCTCAGGGCCATGACGCCGTCGCGGTAGGTGTTCTGGCAGTCGATCAGCACCAGGGCGGATTCGGCCAGCGCGGCGGGGGCGGCGGGCAGGCCGCTGAGATTGCGCAGGGTGGTGGGATTGGGCATGATTCGGGCGCCTTTCTGGTTGGAAAAGGCCCTCAGAATAGACGCGGCCGCGACCCGGCGATATGGATATCCCTGCATTACCCTCCTGCAATTCTGCAGCCATGCCGGACTGGAACGACGTGCGCTACGCGGTGGTGATCGCCCGCTGCGGCTCGCTGGCGGCGGCCTCGCGCCAGCTGGGGGTGGATCAGACGACGGTGGCGCGCCGCCTGCGGGCCCTGGAGGCGTGCCTGGGCACGCCCCTCTTCGAGCGGCTCGGCGGCCAGCTGACGCCGACCCCGATCGGCGAGGCCCTGCTGGCCCGCGGCCAGCGCATGGAGGCCGAAGTCGCCGCCTTGTGCCACCTGGTGGGCGACCGCCAGGCGCAGGTCAAGGGCGTGGTGCGGATCACCGCCGTCGACACCCTGGCCTCCCACTACCTCGCCCGCCAGCTGGCCGATCTGCGCGGCCGTTACCCCGAGCTGGCCATCGAGATCATCGCCAGCAGCAGGTCGCTCGACCTCGGGCGGCGGGAGGCCGACATCGCGCTGCGCCTGGCCCGGCCGGCCGACGGCGACCTGGTGGTGCGCTGCGTGGGCCGGCTGGCCTATGGCGTGTATGGCCCCGAGAAGCCGCTGCTGTGCACGTCCTGGCAGACCGCGCCGTGGGTGGGTTACGAGCGCTCGCTCGATCTGGTGCCGGAGATGCGCTGGCT
>JAKLLM010000198.1:3422-11580 GCA_023150125.1 Zoogloea sp. | reverse complement strand
TGCAACAACATCGATGCGCTGGCCAACGCGGTGGCGGACGGCCTCGGGCTGGGCATCCTGCCGTGCCTGGTGGGCGGCCACCATCCGGGGCTGCGCTGCCTGTCGGGGGACAAGGCGGTGCTCAGCCGCGAGATCTGGCTGGTGCTGCCCCGCGAGCTGCGCGACGTGCCCCGCGTGCGTGTCGTCGGCGACTGGCTGGTCGAACGCTTCCGCCGCGACGAGGCCCGCTTTTCCCGCGCGGGGTGACGGCCTTCCGGGCTGCCGGGGCGGCTACGCCGGGGTCTTCTTCGGCCGGCCGCGCTTCTTGGGCGCTTCGTCGTCGCCCTTGATCTCGGGCAGCGGGGCGAACAGCGCCTGGATGTCGTCCTCGCCAAACTTGACGCTGCCTTCGTGGTCTTCGGCCAGGATGCCGGCGGCGAGCTCGGCCTTTTTGTCCTGCAGGGCGAGGATCTTCTCCTCGATCGAGCCGGCCACCACCAGCTTGTAGACGAACACGGCCTTGGTCTGGCCGAGGCGGTGGGCGCGGTCGGTGGCCTGGTTCTCGGCGGCGGGGTTCCACCACGGGTCGTAGTGGATCACCGTGTCGGCGGCGGTGAGGTTGAGGCCGACGCCGCCGGCCTTGAGGCTGATCAGGAAGACCGGCACCGGGCCGTCCTGGAATTGCCGCACCGGGCTCTCCCGGTCGGCGGTGTCGCCGGTGAGGGTGACGTAGGCGATCTTGCGGGCGTCGAGTTCGGCAGCGATCAGCGCCAGCATGCCGGTGAATTGCGAGAAGAGCAGGATCTTGCGGCCCTCGTCGACGAGTTCGGGGAGCATGTCCATCAGCAGGTCGAGCTTGGCGCGCTCCTTCACCTTGGCAGCGGCGTCGGTCTTGAGGAGGCGCGGGTCGCAGCACACCTGGCGCAGCTTGAGCAGGGCGTCGAGGATGACGATCTGGCTGCGCGCGAAGCCGCGGGCGGCGATCTCCTCGCGGATGCGCTGGTCCAGCGTGGCGCGCACGGTTTCATACAGATCGCGCTGGCGGCCTTCGAGCTCGACGCTGCGCACCACGATGGTCTTGGGCGGTAGTTCGGTGGCGACCTGCTCCTTGCGGCGGCGCAGGATGAAGGGGGCGATGCGGCGGGCGAGGATCTCGCGGCGCACGGTGTCGCCGCGCTTCTCGATGGGGCTGCGCCAGCGGCCGGCGAAGTCCTTGCTGTCGCCGAGGAAGCCGGGCAGCAGAAAGTCGAACTGGCTCCACAGCTCGCCCAGGTGGTTCTCGAGGGGCGTGCCGGTGAGGCACAGGCGGTGCTCGGCCTCGAGGGTGCGCACCACCTGGGCGGCCTGGCTGGCGGCGTTCTTGACCGTCTGCGCCTCGTCGAGGATCAGCGAGTGGTAGGCGTGGGCGGCGAGCTGCTCGCGGTCGCGCCACAACAGCGGGTAGGTGGTGAGGCACACGTCGTGTTCAGGGATCTTCGCGAAGGCCTCGGCCCGGTTGCTGCCGCGCAGGCTGAGCACCTTGAGCTCGGGGGCGAAGCGCTCGGCCTCGCGCTGCCAGTTGAACACCAGCGAGGTGGGCAGCACCACCAGCGCGGGCTTGGCGAGGCGGCCGGCGTGCTTTTCGGTGAGCAGGTGGGCGAGGGCCTGGGCGGTCTTGCCGAGGCCCATGTCGTCGGCGAGGATGCCGCCGAGGCCGTGTTCGCGCAGGTGCTGCAGCCAGGCCAGGCCCTCCAGCTGGTAGGGGCGCAGCGCGATGCCGAAGCCGGCGGGCGCGGCCACAGGCTTGAGCCGGGCGGCGCCCTTGATGCGTTCGAGCCACGCCGACAGGCCATCAAGGCCATTGCTGCGCCAGTCGTCGCCGAGGGCGTCGGCCAGCCGCGGGGCGTCGAAGCGCGACACCTTGAGGCTGGCCGAGGGGCTGTCGAAGAGATCGACCAGGGTGCGCGCCAGCGGCTTGAGGCGGGCGGCGGGGAGGGCGATGCGCTCGCCGTGCCAGCGCCGGTCTTGCCTGAACACCGAATGCAGCATGGGCACGAGGTCGAGCCGGCGGCCTTCGACCTCGATGCCCAGCGACACGTCGAGCCAGCCGCTGTCGTCCTCCTGGATGTCCACCAGCCATTCGGTGGGCGCCAGCACCCGGTGGCGGAAGCCGGGCGGGCAGTCGATGCGCCAGCCGGCCTCGCGCAGGGCCGGCGCGGTGAGGGCGAAGAAGTGGGCCCAGTGGGCTTCGCTTTCGAGGCCGTGCACGCCCTCGGGCCGCGGCCCGGTGGGGACGATCCAGGCCGGCTTGACGGGCTGGAAGCCGGCGGCCAGGAAGGCGCGCCAGGCGGTGGCCTCGGCCTCGGGGTCGCGCTTGACGCGCACCACCCGGCCGTCGGGCAGCGGTGCCACGTCCTGGGGCGCGCCGGGCTCGAAGCGGGCCTCGCCGTAGCAGAAGGCGGGCACCGCCACGTCGTAGTCCTCGCTGGAGTAATCGACGTCGTAGCCGCGGTGCTTGCGGCGGCTCCAGCAGTGCAGCGTCTGCAGGCCCAGCACCGGCTGGCAGGGTGCATCGATGCAGGGCAGCGCGGCGGCGGCGGGGCCCGGGGGCGAGGGCAGCTGTGGCGCCACCGCGGCCAGGGCGCTGGCCACCACCGGCACCTCGATGGCCGACAGCGGCGGCAGGGCCAGCACCTCGGCCACCGCCGCGCCGCCGTCGATGCCGACCCGGCCGGCCTCGTGGCGCTCGGCGTCGAGATAGGCTGGCGGTTCGGTGCGGAGGATCAGGCCGGCGGCGGGCTCGGTGACGATGACGGCCTTCAGGCCGCCCGGGCCGGGCTGCCATTCGAGCCGCCCGGCGCGGGTGGTGCCGGCGGCCAGCCGGGTGACATGGCCGCTGTCGTCGAGGGCCAGGTAGGTGCGCCCGGTGAGGAGAGCCGCCTCGAGCAGGGCCAGGCCCTCGGCGCCGCGCACGAGCGGCCGGCCGTAGCCACCCTTGCGGGCGGTGGCGCGCAGCAGGCGGAAGACCTGCATGTCCTCCTCGCGCACAAAGGAGGGCGGCTTGAGCAGGGCCTGCTCGTAGTTGCTCCACTCGCCGGCGTGGCCGGTGAGCTCGCCGTCGGGGCTGAGGCGGCCCTTGAGCAGGCTGAACTCCACGTCGTCGCCCACCCAGGCGCTGCACAGGTAGAAGATCGCCTCCTTGGCGGCGCTGGGCTTGCGCGGGGCGTCGGCCTTGGAGACGCGCTCCTGCAGGCTCCTGGCCCAGGCCAGGATCTCGGCGCGGGGCTTCTCCACCAGCGCGCCGGCCCGCCGGGCGGCCAGGATCAGTGCCGCCGCGTGCTTGCAGCGGTTCCCCACCGGGCAGGTGCAGCGGGCGAAGAGTTCGATGTTGCTCTGGCCGAAGAACTCGCGCCGCTCGATGCGCACGCTGACCCGGTAGGGCGCGGGCTCGTTGCCCTGCACCAGGGCCTGCAGCTGGTTGCCGCTGACCTCGATGTGGCGTACGCGACCCACGTAGGCCCGCGCCCGGCTGAGCGCGCTGGCCGAGAACAGGTCGCCGAGCAGGCTGTCATCGAGTTGGGCGAGGAGGCGGGCGAGTTCCATGCAAAAAGACGTCAGACGGAGGTCAGGCGCAGGACTTTAACAGGGGGCCGCCGAGCGTGGGGAGGGGGAAATCGGGAGTGGCGGGGTGTGGGCAATGGGAAATGGGTAATGGGGAGTGGGGATGTAGCTGCGGCTTCAGCCGCACGCGGAGGTGGAATGGAGGGGCTGCCCTGGTGTTGCCGGCTGAGTGCGGGTGAAGCCGCACCTGCAGGCGCCTGGGCGACGTGCTGTACGGTTTTCACCGCAGCTGGGGCATCCCGAAGCGCCGCCGCGGCCGGCCGGGCCGAATAGAATGCGGGGCCCTGCCGCCGATGCCGAGAGCCTGCCGATGACGACCGATGCCCATGTCCCTTCCCGCTGCGAGCGCATCACGCTGCGCGGCCTCGCCTGCAATGTGCGCCACTGGGGCGAGGAGGGCGCGCCGAAGCTCTTCATGCTCCACGGGCGGCAGGACGCCTCGCCGACCTTCCAGTTCGTCGTCGATGCGCTGCGCCAGGGCTGGCACGTGATCGCCCCGGACTGGCGCGGCCACGGGGCGTCGGGCTGGCAGCACGGGCCCTACGCGATCGCCGATCTGTGCGCCGACCTGGACGCCTTCCTGCAGCGCCATGCCGCCGACGCGCCGGTGACTATCGTCGGGCACAGCCTGGGGGCGCGGGTGGCGGCGCTGGTGGCCGGGCTGCGGCCGGAGCGGGTCGGGCGGCTGGTGATGATCGACCACCTGGGCCTCCTGCACGACACGCCGGAGAGCGCGCCCCGGCGCGTGCAGGCCTGGCTCGACGCCTTTGGCGCCGCGCCGCCGCAGATGCGCGGCTACCCGGAGCGTGCCGGCCTGGCCGCGCGGCTGATGCAGGCCAACCCGCGCCTCAGCGCGGAGCGGGCGGATTTCCTGGCCGCGGAGATCGGCTACCGGCGCGACGACGGGCTGTTCGCGATGGCCTTCGACCCGTGGCTGAAGGTGATGCCGCCGACGCCCTACATCCCCGACGACGAGATGGCCCTGTGGCGCCTGATCGCCGCGCCGGTGCTGCATGTGATTGCCGACGGGGGCTTCGTGCAGCAGCGCTTCGGCCGCGACCCGGCGGAGCTGGCGCGGCGCATCGGCTGCTTTGCCCGCCACGAGCGGGTGGACATCGCCGACTCCGGGCACAACACCCAGCACGACCAGCCGGAGCGGCTGGCGGCGGCGATCGAGGCCTTCTGCGCGGATTAGCACCGGGGTTCAGCGCCCCGGCCAGCTGCCGCCCAGGGCCTGGGTGAGCGCGGCGCAGTGCCGGTGCAGCACTTCGGCCATCTGGCGGGGGTCGGCCTGTTCGAAGCGGTAGCGCGGGCCCGACATGCTGAGGGCGCCCACCAGCCGCTCGCCAACGGCAAACACCGGGCTGGCGACGGCGGCGATCTCGGGGTCGCGCTCGCCGAAGGAGGCCGAGAAGAGGTCGCGCCGCACCTGGTCGTAGCGGGCGCCGGCCGCGCCGCCGAAGGCCATGATGACGTGCCCGGCGGCGCCCAGCGCGAGGGGCAGGCGCATGCCTTCGTGGATCACGTCGCGGATCGCCCGGGCCGACTCGACCCGGTGCACGCACACCCGCTGGTCGTCCTCGCGCACGAAGAACGAGGCGCCCTCGTTGAGCTCGGCGGCGATCTGGCGCAGCACCGGCGGCACGAACTCGGCCAGCCGGAAGTGGCGCTGGTACAGCGAGCCGAGGAACAGCGGCTTGGGGCCGAGCCGGAAGGCGCCGTCCTCGAGGCGGCGCAGGTAGCCGAACTTCTCGAGCGATTCGGCGAGGCGCAGGGTGGTGCTCTTGTAGAAGCCGACGCGCCGGGAGATCTCGGTGAGCGTCAGGCTCTGGTCGGATTCGTGGAATGCGTCGAGGATTGTCAGCGCGCGGTCGACGGCCGCGACTCCACCTTCATTCGCCATGGTCTCCCCCAGGATTATTGTTTGCCTTTGGCCGGATTATCGCATGCCGGCAAAAGACCCCAGCCGGGTGCCGAATCGGCCGGGCGGGCCGCGGTGGGTGCCGGCTTCCGGTGACGGGGCCGGCGTCGATATGGTAAAACGCTGTTTTGCCTCGCAAAACCGATGCGGCGAGGCGCGGGCCGCGCGGGCCCGGCTTGAACCGAGCGGGAGTCATAGATGTCGTTTTCGAGGCCGATCCAACTGAACAACACCGTGCTGGGCGCCGGCAAGGAGCCGCTGGTGTGCACCCCGCTGGTGGGCACCGACGAGGCGGCGGTGCTGCGCGAACTGGCGGTAATCCTGCCCAAGCGGCCCGACCTGCTCGAATGGCGCGTCGACTTCTTCACCGCGATCGCCGACACCGCGCGCGTCGTCGCGCTGGCCCGGGCCATCCGCGAGCAGGCCGGCGGCATCCCGCTGCTGTTCACCCGCCGCTCCACCCGCGAGGGCGGCCAGCCGATTCCGCTGGATGAAGACCAGGTGCTGGCGCTGTACGCCGCGGTGTGCCGGTCGGGCGCCGTCGCGCTGTGCGACTTCGAGCTCAGTGCCGGCGAGGCGCACTTCGCCCGGGCCGTCGCGCTGGCCCGCGAGACCGGCGTGTGCCTGGTCGCCTCCTTCCACAACTTCCACGAAACGCCCTCCGCCGAGGCGCTGGTGGCCAAGTTTGCGGCGATGCAGGCGGCCGGCGCCGACGTGGTCAAGATCGCCGTGATGCCCCAGTCGCCCCGCGACGTGCTGACGCTGCTCGACGCCACGCTCACCGCCCGCGAGGCGCTGTCGGTGCCGGTCATCAGCATGGCGATGGGCGGCTATGGCGCGGTGAGCCGGCTGTGCGGCTGGGTCTTCGGCTCGTCGGTGAGCTTTGCGGTGGGCGAGCAGAGCTCGGCCCCGGGCCAGGTGCCGGTGGAAGATGTGAACCGCGTGGTGGACGTGCTCCAGCGCGCCATCGCCGGGCGTTGATTGCTAGAGTTCGGGCCCCTGCCCGCCGAGGTTTTTTGATGACTGACCGCTACGCCGTGATCGGCAACCCGATCGCCCACTCCAAGTCGCCCGTGCTGCACGCGGCCTTTGCCCGCCAGTGCGGCCAGGACATCCGCTACGAGGCGATCCTGGGGCCGCTCGACGGTTTCCGCGCCGCCGTCGAGGCCTTCCGCCAGGCCGGCGGGCGCGGCATGAACGTGACCGTGCCGTTCAAGGTCGAGGCCCTCGCGCTGGCCGACACGCTCACCGAGCGGGCGCGCCTCGCGCAGGCGGTGAATACCCTGCGCTTCGACGCCGACGGCATCTTCGGCGACAACACCGACGGCATCGGCCTGGTGAATGACATCCAGCAGCGCCTGGGCTTTGCGATTGGCGGCACGCGCGTGCTGATCCTCGGCGCCGGCGGCGCGGCGCGGGGCTCGGTGCTGCCGCTGGCCGAGGCGGGGCCGGCGCGGCTCGTCATCATCAACCGCACCCAGGCCAAGGCCGAGGCGCTGCGCGAGCAGTTTGCCGGCGTGGCGGCGCTCGACGTCGAGCCCTGCGACGGGCTGGCCGGGCAGTCGTTCGACCTCGTCATCAACGCCACCTCGGCGGGCCTGCACGGCGAGAGCCTGCCGCTGCCGGCGGGCATCTTCGCGCCCGGCGCGCTGGCCTACGATATGGTCTATGGCAGCACCGAGACGCCCTTCATGACCGCCGCCCGTGCCCTCGGTGCGAGCCGGGTGTCGGACGGCCTGGGCATGCTGGTGGGGCAGGCGGCGGAATCCTTCTTCTTGTGGCGCGGGGTGCGCCCCGACACCGCGCCGGTGCTGCAGATGCTGCAGGGCGGCTGAGCCGGCTTTCTCCGATCGGAATTGACCATGGACGCATCGAGTTTCCTCATCGCCGTCGCGCAGATCATCATGATCGACATCCTGCTGGGTGGCGACAACGCGGTGGTCATCGCCCTGGCCTGCCGCCGCCTGCCCGAGGCCCAGCGTGCCAAGGGCATCTTCTGGGGGGTGGTCGGGGCGATCGCGGTGCGCATCGTGCTGATCTTCTTCGCCGTGCAGCTGCTGGCGCTGCCCTGGCTCAAGCTGCTGGGGGCGGTGCTGCTGGTGTGGATCGGCATCAAGCTGCTGCTGCCCGAGGACGACGACGCCCACGAGGGCATGGCGGCCAGCGACAACCTGTGGGGCGCGGTGCGCACGGTGATCGTGGCCGACGTGGTGATGAGCCTCGACAACGTGATCGCGGTGGCCGGCGCGGCCCACGGCAACATGGCGCTGGTGGTGTTCGGCATCCTGGTGAGCGTGCCGATCATCGTGTGGGGCAGCCGCTTCGTGCTCAAGCTGATGGACCGCTTCCCGGCGGTGATCACCCTGGGGGGGGCGCTGCTGGGCTGGATCGCCGGCGGCATGGCGGTGTCCGACAGCGCGGTGGCGGCCCATCTGGGCGAGCTGCCGGGCTGGCTGAAATACGCCTGCGGCGCGGCCGGCGCGGTGCTGGTGGTGGCGGTCGGCAAGTGGCTGGCCCACCGCCATGCGCGGAAGGCCGAAGTGATCGAGATCAGCCTCGACGCCCCGGCGGCGTCGGACAAACAAGGCGGACAGGCATGATTACGACTCTGATTGCGGTGGATGGCTCCGACCACAGCCTGCGGGCGGTCGACGCGGT
>JAKLLM010000198.1:0-3379 GCA_023150125.1 Zoogloea sp. | reverse complement strand
GCTGGCGATGGATGTGCATGTGCTCAACGTGCAGATCCCGGTCGAGTCGGGGCATGTGCGGATGTTCGTCGAGGCCGATGCCATCGAGGACTACTACCGCCAGGAGGGCCTGGCGGCCCTCGCCGAGGCCTGCGCCCGCCTCGACCGGGCCGGCGTCAAATACACCCGCCACCTGGCGGTGGGCCATGTGGCCGACACCATCGCCCACTACGCCACCAAGCTTGCCGCCGAGCAGGTGGTGATGGGCTCCCATGGCCGCGGGGCGCTCCGGCATGCGCTGATGGGCTCGGTGGCCACCGACGTGCTCCGCCGCACCGACGCCGCGGTGACGCTGGTCCGCTGAGGCGCCGTCGCGGGTTTCCCCGACAGCGGACTCTACCGCTTCCTGTCAAAATACGGGCTTCCCGTAGTGGCTGGCCCTCGCCCGAGGCGCTGGCGTGTGCGGCTGACTGATCAGCCCGGTGGAGCTCCCATGCATCGTCTCGCGTTCTTCTTACTGCTGTCGCCCCTGTCGGCCCTGGCCGCCGGCGACATCCCCACCGTCGGGGGGATTCCCGTCGAATTCATCCTGTTTGCGCTCACGCTGCTCGGCGTCGCGCTGTTTCACCACGCCACGCTGTATGTGGCGCTGGGCGGCCTCACGGCGATCAGCGCCTACAAGATCGCCGTCACCGGCTTCAAGACGGGCGTCGGGGTGGCGGGCTTCGTCGGCCACCTCGGCCACGAGTGGGTCACCGTCGCCAACCTGTTCTGCCTGCTCACCGGCTTCGCGCTGCTGGCGCGGCACTTCGAGAAGAGCCACGTGCCGGTGATCCTGCCGAAGTTCCTGCCGGCCGACTGGCGCGGCGGTTTCCTGATGCTGGTGATGGTCTTCATCATCTCGAGCTTCCTCGACAACATCGCCGCGGCGCTGATCGGCGGCGCGATGGCCCACCAGCTGTTCCGGGCCAGGGTGCATGTGGGCTACCTGGCGGCCATTGTGGCGGCCTCGAATGCCGGCGGTTCGGGCTCGGTGGTCGGCGACACCACCACCACCATGATGTGGATCGACGGCATCAGCCCGCTGATCGTGCTCGACGCCTACGTGGCGGCCATCGTCGCGCTGGTGATCATCGGCTACTTCGGCGCCAAGCAGCAGCACGCCTACTCGCCGATCATCCACCATGTGCACGAGCACACCCACATCGACTGGGGTCGCCTCTTCGTGGTGGGCACCATGCTGGTCTTCGCGGTGGCGACCAACATCGTGATCAACGTGAACTACCCCGAGCTGGCCGAGCATTTCCCCTTCATCGGCGTCGCCGTGTGGGTGGCCATCATGATCACGATCGGGGTGCGCCGCCACGACTGGGAGGTGCTGCCGGAAACCATCAAGGGCTCGGTCTTCCTGCTCTCGCTGGTGCTGTGCGCCTCGATGATGCCGGTGGACAAGCTGCCGCCGGCCTCGTGGGTGTCGGCGCTGGCGCTGGGTTTCATCTCGGCGGTGTTCGACAACATCCCGCTCACCGCGCTGGCCCTGCGCCAGGGTGGCTACGACTGGGGCGTGCTGGCCTACGCGGTGGGCTTTGGCGGGTCGATGCTGTGGTTCGGCTCGTCGGCCGGCGTGGCGCTCTCCAACATGTACCCCGAGGCCCGCTCGGCCGTGCAGTGGGTTAAGCACGGCTGGCATGTGCCGGTGGCCTACGTGGCCGGCTTCGCGGTGCTGATGGCGGTGCTCGGCTGGCATCCGGATACCGGCCACAAGGCGCCGGCCGCGCCGCCGGTGGCCGCTGCCCCGGCCCACTGAGGCCGCTGCCTGCACGCAGGCTTTTCATCTCCAGGCCGCTGTCCGGCCCGCCTAGCGGGTGAGGCAGCGGCTTCTTCTTTCCAGCCAATACACCGCGTCGCCCACCACCACGATGCTGCCCGAGATCACCAGGCTGGTCGCCGACACCGCGCCGGCGATCACCAGCAGCTCGGCACAGCCCTCGTTGCGGCAGCCGCCGAAGGCCGCGATCTGGTAGGCCTTGAGGGTCATGTGGCGCTGGGTGAGGCCGCAGTCCGGGTCGTAGCGAAGGGTGGTTTCGGGCACAAAGATGCAGGCGCCCAGGCTGGTGGCGAGCAGGGCTGCGGCCAGCCGGCTGCCAGGGCGCCACAGCGTGTTCATGCCGTCGGGTGCCCGCGCATGTCGTTGCCGGCGATGAGGTTTTCCGTGCGCATCGGGGGGCTCCTGACCGGGTGGCTTACAGGTGCTGCGACAGGAATTCCAGCGTCAGGCCGTGGGCGAGGGCGGCGGCCTTCTGGGCGTAGCTCGGCCGGCCCCAGCAATTGAAGCCGTGGCCCACGCCCGGGTAGTCGAGGAAGACGGCGTCGCCGTGATCGGCAAAGGCGGCCTTGATCGCGGCCACCGCATCCGGCGGAATCAGGGAATCCAGCCCCGCGTGGTGGAACAGGATCGGCATCGTGACGCGCGGGGCGAGCGAGAGATTGGCTGCGATGCCGCCGCCGTAGTAGCACACCGCGGCATCCGCCTGGGCGAGGGCCGCGGCGCGGAAGGCCATCTGGCCGCCGAAACAGTAGCCCAGCGTCGCCACCCGGCCGCTCACCTCGGGCCGTGCGCGCAGCACGTCGACCGCCGCCGCCACGTCGGCCGCCGCCTGCGCGCCGTCCACCGCCTGCAGCAGCTGACGGGCCCGCGCGCTGCCGGCCTCGTCGTAGGCCAGGTCGACCCGCCGCTCCAGCCGCCAGAACAGGTCCGGCGCCAGCACCACGTAGCCGTCCTGCGCGTACTGGTCGGCCACCGCGCGGATGTGTTCATTGACGCCCCAGATCTCCTGGATCAGCACGATCCCCGGCCCACGGCCGGTGGGCGGCAGCGACAGGTAACCGGAAAAACCGTCGGCGATGTCGATCCAGTGGGCGGTCATGGGGGGCTCCGGGGGAAATGGACTGGAGCCCGAGTGTAGCCGGGATGGGCGGGGAGCGCCCTCATCCGTCAGCCTTTGCGGCCGCTGAAGGCGCCCATCTGCCGACTTGGACTCCCGGCTCCCCTGGAAGATCGCCGCCCGGGGTGTCCGCAGGGTCCAGGGCCTCCCCGGAATATCGGGTGAGGTATTTTTTAAATCGACCGGCGCATTTTTTATTTCGGACGAGGAATCTTTTAATCCCTCCGTGGGCAAAAAAAATTCCGAAAACCGTGCTTCCTTTGGTCGGCAACGGATCTTTAAATGGGACGTACGGATTTATCGGGAGGGGATGAGCCCAGGGCTCCCGCAGCTACGCACCTGACATCAATCGTCCTCCTCATCGTCAGTCCTGAAGCCAAGCAGCGCCGCCCGGAATTCATCCGAGGTCGCGGCCAGCAGCCGCTTGGTCTTGATGCTGGTCTTGACCGAGGTGT